>NZ_JBFUHJ010000184.1:0-9905 GCF_056402455.1 Paenibacillus sp. P4_A7
ATCGGAGGTTAACTAGAAACAATGATAGATTTTATCTGAGAAGCGGAGCTAACGATCGAGTTTGCTCCCTTTTTCTTCTCAGGAATAACTTCTGAAGAACGGGCGGTGCATAATGACGTACACATTGCATACACAGGTCGGCAGGAGTTCGATCGATTTTCAAATTCAAACTACCTTTTTATATGATGAATTGACCGCGCGTTTTCGTTCCTTTGAAGCAAGCGGAAATCTTGAAGCGCCTGACATTCAGGTGGAGGTCTACGACTTTTACGGGAAACCTTTCGACGACGGTCCTGTCGAGATTCAAGAGAACGGCGGCGAATATGTCTATATCCGTGCGGACTATAAGCTGGTGACAACACCTGATTACAGCCAGGCAAAAATTTATGTTCACGATGACCTTGCACTCAAGCACGCCTTAATCAATCTCTACAGCGCCTGGCTGATCCATCGGCGCGCAGGGCTGCTCATCCATTCGTCATGCGTGGTGGAGGATGACCGCGCTTGGATGTTCGCTGGGCCTTCGGGAGCAGGCAAGTCGACGGTAGCTGATCTTTCCGTTCCCCGTCCTATTCTTTCCGATGAGGCTACGCTCCTATTGTTTGAGCCGGATGGTTCGATTACAATCCATGATTCCCCATTTCGGAGCGAAATGGAAGAAGCATGCGAGCTTCCAAACAGTCCCTTGGCAGGCATTCATTTTCTGATCCAATCGCAGGATGTAAGGCGGGTAGGTATCCGCAAAGGTGACGCGCTGATTTCATTGCTGGATAAGGTTTTTTATTGGGAGCATAACAAGCTGGAAACGGCAAAGATGATTGCGCTTTGCAAGCAGGCGGTAGAAGGCGTACCGGCTTATGAGCTATATTTTCAGAAAAACGATACCTTTTGGGGAGTGATATCATGACGATACTGGCAGACCAAACACTGCTGAGACGGGAAAATATCGAGACGGCTGAGCTGGATGGCGAGTGGCTGCTGCTGAACATCGACACCCACGCCATCACGAAAGTGAACGAGCTTGGAGGCTATATTTGGTCGATTCTTCCCGAATATCCAACTGTCGCCCAACTGGCCGAAAAAGTACATACCGAATACGGCGTTGAGATTGAAGTTGTCCTCGATGACGTTCAGGCGTTTGTTGAGATGCTGATTGAGGCCGGACTGCTAATAAATGCATGATTTGACGCCAGCCATATCAGCAGTAATCCAGCGTACCGGAAAGATCGAGCTGCCCTCTGCGGGTATCAGCATGTATCCCTTGATCAAGGAAGGAAACGTAAGCACTTTCCTGTCCGTGCAACGGGAAGAATTGAAACTTGGCGATATATGTTTATTTGTTACGGACCAAGGTGCGTTGATCGGACACCGGCTGTACGCCGTAAAGCAGGACGGCTCAAAGGAATTATTTATCTTCAAGGGAGATACATGCTTTGAGCCGGATGATCCCTTACCGTTCACAAGCATTCTGGGACGATGGTCCGGCGTTCGCCGTAACAGCCGTTTTCAAGCTGCGAATCATTGGAGATCCAGGCTGCTTGCTGTACTGGCTTTGCGTGTACCTAAATGGCACAAAGTGATTCGATGGTGCGCAGAAAGAAACGAGCGTAATATGTAACTGCCGGAGAGTGACATTGACAAAGGAGTATTTTAAATTGAAAACGGAGAATGCGAAGCGGGAAGCTGGTAAACCTGTTAACGGCGTCGCAGTCGAACAACAGGATACGGAGAATCCATGGCTCCGTTTAAGGGCGGATGTGGATTTCACCCTACGACGATTTCGGCATTACGAGGTTGTTTTCAAGACTTTGACCATGGAAATGGTGGACGGGCAAGGGAAAACCATCATGACCTTCCATAAGAATAACATGATCGATGTATCCGTTCGCGAGGTTTTCGGCGGAGCATCGTTTTTTATTATAACCCGTGATGGCGGGATAGAAGCTGCGAGATTCTCGCTTCCGTACATTGAGCCTTTCCGACAGGCTGTTCCCGCGATAAGGAACTGGTTGGCGGAAGGGGACGAAACTGGAGGTCTTACCCTCCCAGCTCTAGAAGAAAGTACGGAAACGTATAGATGCTCAAAATGCGACAAAACCGCCTCTCCGGGTACAAGCAAGTGTTTAAACTGCAGCAGCAAATGGTCCATGCTGCGCAGGTTGGCGGCTTACTGTACCCCGTACCGAAGCCCCATGCTGGTAAGCGCGCTGCTGCTTGTTTTATCCGTATTTATGGAAGTGATCCCACCCTATTTGATCAAAATTATTGTGGATGAAGTGGCCAAACCGTCTGGAAGCTTGAACGTGCTTTTTGCCTTGGCAAGCGGTTTGGCCCTTGTACAGGTGTTATCTGCTGCGATGCAAGTCATTCGAAGCTACCTTGGCGTTCGAATAGGCGGGAAACTGGTAGGGGCGATCCGCCGGGATATGTTCGGCGCTTTGATGAAGCTTTCGATGCGCTTCTTCGATCACCGCCAGGTCTCTCAATTTATCGGCCGCATCCAGGATGATACCGATGAATTAAAAGAATTTTTGACGAACGGCATGGTGTATCTAGTCACACAGATGCTGCTCGCCGTAGGCATCCTGTTTATGCTATTCCATCTGAATTGGCAGCTGGCAGCGATGATTCTGATCCCGACCCCATTCTTGTTTGCCGGATTCTATTGGCTGTGGAAGAGGCTGAGCTCACTTTGGTATTCGCAATGGCAATCCGCTTTACATGTCAACAATGTGATTGGCGAAGCGCTACAAGGCATTCGAGTCATTAAAGCCTTTGCGCAGGAGAATGCCGAGAAAAACCGTTTTGACAAGGTGAATAATCATTGGATCAATCGCACGATTTCCTTCGGTAATCTTTGGCTTGGCGTATCTCCGATTTTTACGGTACTGACGGCTGTGTTCGGCATCGCTGTTTGGTATTTGGGAGGACGATCGGTCATGTCCGGCACCATGTCTATTGGAACATTGACCGCCTTTACGACCTATTTGCTCATGTTCTTCGGGCCTGTTCAAGCCTCCGGGCAGCTATTAAGCTGGCTTAACCGCTCGCTTGGCTCGGCCGAACGGATTCTCGAAATCATCGATGCCAAGGTTGATGTCCCTGATAAACGGGATGCGTTGGAGCTTTCTTCCGTTTCTGGCGAGATTCGCTTTCATGGTGTACGATACGGGTATGAAGTGGAACGACCGGTGCTAAAAGATATTAACCTCACCATACGTCCCGGTGAAATGATCGGGCTGGTTGGCCGCTCCGGTGCAGGGAAAACGACTCTCATAAACATGATTTGCMGGTTTTATGACCCGAATGCCGGAAGCGTTGCGCTTGACGGGCACGACTTGAGAGATATCCGGCAGGAGAGTCTCCGGAAGCATATTGGCGTCGTGCTTCAGGAAACGTTTTTGTTCGATGGTACGATTGCCGAGAACATAGCCTACGGCCGTCCGGATAGTCCGCCGGAGACCATTATCGCAGCTGCCCACGCCGCGAATGCCCACGATTTTATTTGTCGTCTGCCGGAAGGCTACGATACGCGCGTCGGGGAACGCGGACACCGCTTATCGGGCGGGGAGAAACAGCGTATCGCAATTGCGAGAGCGCTGCTGCTTGATCCGGAGATTTTGATCTTAGACGAAGCGACGGCATCTGTTGATACGGAGACGGAGCGGCTAATTCAAGAAGCGTTAAGCCGCTTAATCCGGGGAAGAACCACCATCGCGATTGCCCATCGCCTATCCACTCTACGTCATGCAGACAGGCTTGTAGTCCTCGACCAAGGCCGCATTGTTGAAATGGGGACGCATGAAGAGCTTTACGCGAAACAAACGCATTATTATCGTTTGGTCGAATCGCAAAAACAAACGGCGAAAATACCATCGGAGGTCGGATAAGATGAACCCGTTATTCTTTTTAAGCCGCTCGGAGTTGAGTCAAATCCGTTTGTTCCGATCTTCTGACGATATTTTGCATTTGGAGCAGGAAGATAAGGGTTTTGCCCACGTAACGCTTATTCGCAGTTTTCCGTATACAATGCCCGACAGGTTCATCTCGGTTCGCTCGGCGGAAGGGCGTGAAATTGCAATGATACAGGATGTGAAGCTTCTTGCGGAAGATAGCTTTCAGGCGGTAGGAGAAGAGCTTGACCGAAGATATATGATTCCTGTCATTACACAAATCCTGACCGTTAGAAAAAGAGGCAGCGAGTGGCATTTGCAGGTCGATACGAATTATGGCCCGGCAGCATTGGTCATGGATAACCTCCATGAAAATATCCAACCCGTAACGGAAAGCCGCTGGATGGTAACGGACWATGAAGGACGCCGCTTCGAGCTGTCCGATCCGGAGCAGATGGATGCCCGAAGCCGTGATTATTGGAAGAAGCTGGTCTGATTAACGGTTTGTAAAAGTCAGGAGGTATTCGTTTGGAATACAAAGGGTCATCCGCTTATGATAACACTGATTTTTTTGTTAACTACTAGTTAAGCTAACGGGAACAATAGTTTAATAAAACAGCGGCAGTCTTGGACTTTATTTTCGCGTCCTGGACTGCCGCTGTTTCTTTTATCAAGGTCAAACGAAGGATGCCGAATTGGCGATGCAAAAAAACGTAACAGATCATCAAAGCCAGTCTAAAATTTTATTTTCAACAAACATCTAAGAGTTTTCTATGCCGTGTTTGTTTGCAATTTGCTCGTTTTGGTTGGGCTGGCCCTTACCCTCGGTAATCAAGTTGCGCAGGCTGCCGTTTATGTAGGTACCCCAGGAGTCCGAGCATACGCCGTAGCATTCGTGCGCGGGGACGAGGCCTACGTGCGTAAAGTGAACTTCTGTTTTGTCACCCTTCTTGGCGATTTCAAAGACAATGTCGGTACCCTTCCACTCGCTCTTGTCCTTTACGAAGTTAAAGTAGTTGTCTACAATGTGCCAAACAACCTTTTTACCTGGAACAAGTTCGGTGATATTGATGGTGCAGCGGTGAATGTCTTGGTAGTGGTACTTAAATTCACCGAGTTCGTCGGTCCTACCCTCAATTTCTTCTGACCACCACCCGCGGACGTTATTGATGGCGGCGAAGACTGCTTCGGGGCTTTGGTCTACTGTAAAAGAAGTGCTGTAATTTTGATTCATGCAAGTTATCTCCTCACGCTATTTGTTGACTACCACACTGAGTATAAAACGCGTACTTGCAAAACGCAAGTACGAATAATATATACATGCTCATGACTTGCAAAATGCAAGCACAGATAGTATAATCATGCTCATGAAAAAGCGAACTTCCACAGTGTGTCCAATCGTATATGCGCTCGACATATGGGGTGATCCATGGAGCCTAATCATACTTCGTGACGTCCTTATCCATAACAAGCGGCATTACCGCGAGTTTCTTGCTTCAAGCGAGAACATCTCAACCAATATTTTGAGCGCACGGCTCCAATCACTCACTGAAGCAGGCCTGCTCGTCAAGATAGAAGGCGATTCAAACCGCGCACAAACGATGTACCGACCAACACAAAAGGCACTTGATCTGTTTCCGGTCGTATTTGCCATTATGCACTGGGGCCTTAAATACAACCCAAATACCAATATGAGTATTCCGATCATGCAAGAACTAACAACAAACGAAAAAGGGCTGGAGCAGCGTCTATTGCGAAATTTCGACGATATTACTTCATAATAAAACCACGTCGTAGTTCCTGAATTCTCCATGACCAATGTAGGAGGTACGGAACCAAAACGGATGTTCACATTTTCTGGTACTACTCGGAAAGCCAGGACAAGTAGCTGCGGGTCCCGCTGTACAGGTTAAGGCAAGTGACAAATGTTTCGATGTTAAACTGAACAGGATTATATAGTCTTTACCTAACGGGAGAGGAGCTTGCTAGTTGGCAGCTCCTCTTTCGTTATTAAACTAAAGGGTAGTGCTTCCAATATGTGTTAATATAGACATGCTAGACTTCTGCTAAGAAAGAGGTAACCTCGGTTGAAATATATCGAAGTAGGTATGGGGAATACTTGGATTATCCGAACGGAAACAGAATTTGATGATGGGTCTGAGATTGAGCAGAAGGGTGTTATTAAGCCAATTATATTTCACTCCATCTACTTAAGAATATGGCTTGGGAAGAACGTGTTCATTTGGGACTCCAAACAAGGTTTTAAAAGAATGAATAAACCACGACGTGCGTTTAAGTTTATTTTAGGAATAGCAAGTTATCTAAGTGAAAGTGAAACTCAGTTGTGCAAGGAATCCCTGTGGAAGACTATGAAGGCTCGATTGAATAGTATGCAAACGTTCTAGGCTGCGAACTTATTTTTAAAAGGGGGATCGCTCAACTAAAATTGCCCTCAGGACAGAAAATTCTATTATATGAGCCGGATAATCACGATGAATCCAGCATCTGGTTTACTGGGGATTATAAGTCGCATCCACATTTTTCAATTCAGTTTGTCACTACAGATATATCTAGACTCCGAGATGAATTTTTGGGCAATAGAAGACCATGATAAAAGGTTTCGGAGGGATATTTTGGAGAACTAAGAATCTTGAAGTTATAAAAAAATGGTACAGTGAAGTGTTGAAGATTGAAATAGAAAATTGGAATGGGACTGTTATAAAACCCCAATTAGGAAATGAGACTATCTTTTCTTTCTTTACCGAGAATGACAGTTATTTTCCAACAGAACAACAAGTGATGTTAAATTTCCAAGTACATAATCTAAACGAGACTATTAAGCATCTTGAACATATTGGTGTACCTCTTGCAAAGAAAAAAGAGATTAGTGAATTTGGAAAGTTTATTTGGATTGAAGACCCTGAAGGTCGACTGGTCGAGCTTTGGGAGAAATAACGAGTTGTAATTCATTTGCTATTGAGCTAACGGGACACGTTAGTTGAACAAATAAGGAGTAGTATGCTGCGGCAGCTGCTCCCTTTCTTTGTTAAGCTAACGGGCAGTGCGCGCCTAGCCAAGCTAGGCACAACTTACTGATGCAAGTTCAGTCGGGGTAGGGACCAAGCCACCCCGTAGCTAGCAGGCAGACGTCGGCGAAATCCGGCGGTTGAAGCCCTGTGAAAAGTCGCGCTCTGCGCGGTGAAGCAAATCTGCAGGCCGTAATGAAAATGAATCCTACCGCATCGTGAAAGTGAACCCGAAGGGGACCAGAGGGAGCCGAGCCACGACTGCCCCGGCGAAGGCCATGGAATGCGCGAAGATCTTGGAATGCAGCGCAGAAGAACCCTCCGGTGTAAAGGGATCGGCATGTAGAGACAGTTGTGTCTGGAACTAGGGAGACCCTACCTCGCACGAAGTTTTTTTCGTAACGAGCAAACCTATAAGCCCCAAAGGTGAAATGGTGAGCTGCGGGAAGGGAGTCGGAGGGGGCCATACTACCAATGATCCGGAGGACARCATAACCCCGGGGAGGGAAGGGCGCCGAAAGGCAATACACCACTTCGTTCACGGGATATCAAGGAGGTAAGAGCAAGTGAATGCCGAATACACGGCTAACGCCACCAACGAAAACGCTCGACAACTCCAAAATACCCTCTATCTTGCGGCTAAGGAAAACCCCAAGCGTAAGTTTCATGCACTGTACGACAAAGTATTCCGGGAAGATATCCTGCAAGAGGCATGGGCAAGAGTGAAAACTAATCGCGGCAGTGCCGGCATCGATGGACAAACGATCGAATTCATCGTTCGAGAGATTGGCGAAGAATCCTTCATCAAAGAGATCAGGCAACAGCTAATGAATGGGAAATACCGACCATCTCCGGTTAAACGGAAAGAAATTCCGAAGCCGGACGGAAAGACACGTCCCTTAGGTATTCCAACAGTCCTTGACCGGACTGTTCAGATGGCAACTAAACTGGTGATCGAAGGCATATTCGAAGCGGATTTCAAAGATTGCTCATACGGATTCCGCCCCAAGCGATCAGCCCATCAGGCTATTAAGAGCATCCGGGAAAGCATCAATTGGGGCGTGGTCAACTGGGTGGTAGTCGTAGATATTACAGGCTACTTCGATAATATCTCCCACAGCAAGCTGATGAAACTAGTCGAAGAACGCATCTGCGACAGGCGTATTCTGAAGTTAATTAGACAGTGGCTTGAAGCAGGTGTAATGAAGGATGGCGTATGGCACAAAACGGAGATCGGCAGCCCACAAGGCGGCGTAATCTCTCCGCTTCTGGCCAACATCTATCTGAATTACCTCGATACGATATGGGAAAAACGGTTTTTTCATCTCGGAAAGCTGGTAAGGTATGCCGACGATCTTGTCATTCTGAGCCAATACAAACCGCAGGCGCTCGAGGCGATTCGTACCCTTAAAGCGATCTTTGGGAAACTGGAATTGACCATGAACACGTCCAAATCAAAGCTAGTGTGTCTTTGGAAGAACCAGGACGGGTTCGACTTCCTTGGCTTTCATCATCGGAAGATGCCTTACCTCCATAAAAACGGGACAAAGTATCGACTGCGAAGCTTTCCATCGAAGAAAGCAATGAAGAAGATGCGCAATCGTATGAAGGAGGAAACGGCAGCCAGAGGCCGGTTGAATTGGCCGATAAAGTTGATGGTCGAGCTGCTGAATCCTATGATCCAAGGATGGCGTAATTACTATGCTCATCTAGATGTGGATCGAAGTATGGCAAATCGTTTCCTTTCAAAAGTGGACTGGTATATCCTGAGGAGATTAAGACTGTTCTGGAATAACAAACACAGGAAACGCAAGCAGAATTGGTCAGAGATGCATTTTCTGCTTCAACGTACAGGACTGAAAACATTATGCACATGGAAAAACCGTACTGCCCTGGATGAAGAACGTCGGAAAGCCGTATGCGGGAAAACCGCACGTACGGTTTGATGAGGAGGGGTTGGGATCCCCAGCCCTTTACTCTACTTAACGAAAAACAGGAAGCTATCGTAACTTAGCAACCGTTCTGTAGGGAACGTTGACATAGTTTTTGAGTTGCGTGGAGTACAGACAGACGTAATAATAGAAAAGAGGAAAACAAAGTTACTCAAAACAAAAGGGGGTAGGAGAACGTGTCGAACATGGACAAGGAGAAAAAGGCTCTTGAGAAAGTGACAACGGTGTATGAAACATGCGAGATCATAACGGCGAAAGTGTACAAGGTCAGCCCGGAGCAGAAAGAGGAACTCGATCGTCTGTCAGCTGAGAGGCACGAAAAGTTACTCGAGGAGGCAATACCGAAGATCCGCGCACGGTACGAGCAGCTAGTCAAGCTCCGTCAGCAACAGCCGAAGGCTGACGAGGGTGGCAAGCTTCCGAGTGATTCCGCTAACGGGAAACGATAGCGGAGGAGCTTGCTATGTGGTAGCTCCTCTTTTGGTTTATTGAAGTAACTGGCAGGATTGTTCAATAACTTCGCGAATACTTCAAAATTGATAATTTTCGTGAAGTTCGTAAATACACTGTTAGCTGAAAGATACGCAAAAATAAAATTATGAAAGGCGGATTCTATTGAAGCCAGGGATTATAGTTCTTCTTAATGGAACTTCAAGTTCTGGAAAGACAAGCATATCTAATGAATTATTAACTCAAATTGATATCCCATTTCAACAATTATCAATTGATAATTTTTGTAATGGGCTATTTCATAGTTATACTGATTTCATTAACAGTACATATCCGAGTATTAAAACAAATGGTGCAGAGGATGGACAATTAGCAACTCAAATTCTTACAAATCCGTTGATTTCATTATACTACTCGACAATAAAACTATTTTCAGCGATGGGAAACAACGTAGTTGTAGATTCTGTTATAGGTAATGACAAATGGTTCAATACTTGTATTGAATTATTATCGGATCACCCTGTCATATTCGTAGTAGTTAAATGTTCAAAGGAAGAACTTGCTAGAAGAGAACAACTTAGAGG
>NZ_JBFUHJ010000185.1:0-9820 GCF_056402455.1 Paenibacillus sp. P4_A7
ATATTAGAATAGGGAATTATTAACGGTATCAAAGCAAGTAATGTTTCATAGTAGATATCTCCAGTGAAAAATAGGAAGGATAAAAATATATAAACGGATAATAATATTCTAGTTAAAATAGATGTGGTTTGTTTTATTTTGTTACTGTAACAGTTTGGACAATTCCTCATGCTACCTCCAATTGCTTTCACATTAATTGCAAATTATTTAGCGTAATAAGTTTTCCGTTTATTCTTTAGGTATGAAATTAGTTATCCACGCACAGTTTTGCTCTATATTTAATCTCACGATATGTTCCTGTAAAAATTCGGGCAATACATTATGTTTTTTTATACTTTCCGTGTTTAAGTCAATCCAATAAAACTCAAGGTGTTCTTCCTTTGAAATGGGTGTATAGTCAGATTTCAAATCTTCAGAGTTAACTTCAAAGAGATGGCTGATTTCATGTTGGAGGGCACCTTTTTCATCGAGCCTGTGTGCTTCAACTACCCCCATGAATCTCTTTACTGTACATTTAGCACCCAATTCTTCATAAAGTTCTCTTTTTAATGCATTTTGAGCCCCTTCTCCTAAATCAATACCTCCACCTGGTAAAAAAGAATGGGCTCCTTTCAAACGAGCAATTAATATTTTGTTTTCATGAACAATTATCGCACGCGCAATATGGCGAAATTTAACCTCCATACTTCTCACCTCTTCCATATATAGGTATTTACACTTCGGTCTCGGATAGGTTGGTTCCTTCTTTTTTGACGTACTAGCCAACATCAATTTTGGCGATTCTCCTTTTGCCTACCTGAACAATGTCACCACTATTAATTTCTACTCGTTTATTAGGGTCAAGAAGCTTCGTTCCGTTTAGTTTAACAGCACCTTGAACAACACTACGTCTCGCATCGCTATTTGACGAAACAAATCCGAGTGTAACAAGAAGCTTAATGATTGAAATACTCCCTTCTTCGAGAATATCTTTTTTCAAATGCATAATATCAATATTTTCGGGAATGGAACGCTTCTGAAATACTGTGATAAAATGTTGCTCTGCTTGTTCAGCTGCTTGCTCGCCATGATACATACGAACAAATTCTCTGGCAAGTTGAACTTTAGCATCGCGAGGATGAACATTCCCTTCTTTCATGCCTTGTTCAAGCTTCAGAAGCTCCTCATTTGTAATGCTCGTACTAAGTCTAAAATATTTAAGCATCAAGTTGTCCGGGATCGACATGGTCTTGCCAAACATTTCATTTGGGGTTTCGTCAATACCGATGTAGTTACCTAGACTTTTGCTCATTTTCTGGATTCCATCGAGTCCCTCCAGTAATGGCATCAGGATAGCCACTTGACTGTCTTTAAAACCAAAAGCGCCTTGTAACGTTCTACCCATCAATATATTAAAGGTTTGATCAGTACCGCCAATCTCAATATCACTTTCAAGCGACACCGAATCATATCCTTGCATGAGTGGATAAAAAAACTCGTGAATGTGAATGGGCTGGTTATTTGAATATCGCGTTGCAAAGTCATCACGCTCCAACATTCGTGCAACAGTAACTTTAGCAGCTAACTCCAATACATCTTGGAAATTCATTTTTTCGAGCCATGTAGAGTTAAAATGAAACTTTGTCCTTTGAGGGTCAAGTATTTTGAACACTTGCTTTTCGTAGGATGCTGCATTTCGTTTTACATCTTCCTCGGTCAATTGTTTTCTTGTCTCTGATTTCCCAGTAGGGTCTCCGATTCGTCCAGTAAAATCGCCTATGATCAACTGTACTTCGTGACCTARGTCTTGGAATTGTCTAAGCTTTTGCAGTACCACGGTATGTCCAATATGGATATCCGGTGCTGAAGGGTCGAGCCCAAGTTTTACCTTAAGAGGTTTCCCCGATACGATTGATGTTGCAATCTTTTGTACTAGTGCGTCCGCAGGTATGACCTCAACCGTTCCTCTTCGAATGATACTCAATTGCCGTTCAACCTCTCGTTTTTGTTCCTCCGAAAGTTGCTTCATTGTGTCCATCTATGTTCCTCCTGACCTTTTATAAAAACAAAAAAAACAACCCTCAATCCCGAAAGGGACGAGAAGGTTGTCTCGCGGTACCACCCTAATTAAAGAAGCATGCATAACTTCTTTCACTTATTTTAATAACGGCATTATGCCGAGAAAAGTTACTCAGAATTGATTCATTTTCACTTTTCCAACTCCGGATTGTAATTCGGAAAGATGAATGCACCGGTTCACACCACCCACCGGCTCTCTGAAGGCACTTGTTCATCATTCTTACTGCGGTTTATACAACCTTATCCATCATTGCTTTTATTCTAATATTCAATTTTTTCCATTTAATCACATAAACGTAAACGTGTCAATCGTTCTGTTCTAAATCTAATACTGGAGCAATAACATCTCTTAGTCTCTCAATCCTTCTGTCTCAGAACTTTCAATCTGGGTCTATGATAGCAACATAGTGAACTCTCTTATATTCCTGTTGGAAACCAAATTTATTATATAGCAATTTAGCTGTGTTGTTTTTGCTATCTACGCTTAGCCGAACATCATCCGCACCCAAGTACTTCAGTCGCTGTAATATTTCGGATACCATTTTCTCCCCAATACCTCGTCTTTGGCATTCTCGCTTTACCGCAATAGTTGCTATTCGAGCATGATTCCCTMTAAGATTCGAACAGAGAAGACCGACTGGAATCCCTACTTCATTGGTACATAGTAAATACAAAGTTGGTGAGAAACTAGTTCCTTGAAATTCATAGGCTACGCTCTCAACAGTTTTGTTACCACCAAATGCATCGTTATATATTTCAGCCCAAAGATTCGAATCCTCAAGAACTGGAGTACGAAATCGAAATTGTGAAGGACCGCTCAAGGTCTTCAAGTCTTTCAGGGTTTTCAGACACAATATTTCCAAGGTACTTTGCTCCTGCATTCCATAATTAACTCCAAGTGTCGTTTCTCCAGAAATACTCGTCAACGCACGATGAATGAAGTGAATTGGTTTTTCCTCTTGACGCGCGATACCTTTGAGTCGAGTGAATATAAACTTAAAAATCGCTGTACCAATTCCACGCCTCCTCCAATCCACGTCAACTGTCGCGTAACAATAAACTGCGATATGTGTATTCTGATCGACAAAACATAATGAAAAATAACCGACGGCTATCAGCCCATACTCTACAACAAAAGTGTTCTCTCGAATTCTTTCCCCTGGTTCGTCTAAATCCTGCTCGAACTCTTCGACAGTTAATCCGTTTAACATATGAAATGGATCGCGGTTGATCATTGTTACAATCCAATCTGAATCTGACTTTTTATGTAGTCGAATTTCCAAATCAATATTAGATAGTTTCATTGAAACCCACCCCCAAAAGAAGCTAAATACAAAGTACGACAAGACCATGACTTTTACATCTGTTAATGCACTCTAGTTTCTATTAAAATATATATTATACATAAATTAGTTGAAAAATCGAAGGAGGAATTAGTTAATGGTTACCCTATCCATTAAGACTGACTTAACAGAAGATCGTTATAATAAGGAAATTAAAGATTCATTAGAAAAAGCATTCAACAACATTCAAATTGAGTTTAGATCTTCAGTAGAGAAAGCTGATATATATCTAATAGGTCATTATCAACTTGAGCAATTATTTGAAAAAGGTGAGTTACTGGACTTTCGTTTGTTATCAAACTCACTTGAAGCTACTCTTGAAAGACTCGAACCAAATTTAGTTGCTTGGGGGAAAGATGAGAACGGAGAAGTGTTTTCATTGCCATACAATAATGCGAATGAGTACCCTCTTTTTTACAACAAGAGTATTTTCGATAAACTTAATCTTCCTTATCCATCTGACAATATGACTTGGGAGGATTCAATAGCTCTTGCCGAGAGAGTTACAGCTAATAAAGGTGGGGAGATCATATACGGTTTTGACCCGGCTGATTTAGCCCTCATGCGGATGCAATTGGCTGTCCATTATATTGACCCGAAAACCGGTAAACCTAATTTACTTCATCCGAATTGGATGAAAATAGCACGGACTCTCAAGGAGATCTATTCTCTTGAAGGAAATATCCTTTCGAACAGAAAAAAATTATTTCGTTTGAATGGATATTTTGTTCGTGATCAATCTGTTGCAATGGGAATGATCTGTGCAAGTTGTTTTGAACCCCAAGACCTGAATTTTGAATGGGATATCGTGTCCTATCCGATATATGTGGGCGGACCTGCATGGAATGCTAATATCGCTGGACTTGGTCTTGCCATTAGTCAGAATTGTTCGGATCCCCATGCTGCTTTTGAGGTTATCTCTTATCTATTAGAAAATGAACATCAGACGAGCATTGCACGTAACGGATTCCGTCCTTCTTTAACAGATCCACGGATACATGCGGAATTTGGTATGAATAATCCTCTATACTATGGGAAAAATATTGCTTCATTTTCAATGCATGCGCCTGCGCCTCCGCTTAAGAATAAGCTTGAGCTTGACTGGGACGGCCACCAAATCGTTCGCGAGGGACTCATAGAGATGATCAGCAATGATATCGATGAAGAAAGCGCGCTATATACTATAAATCAAAAACTGGGTGAGTTCCCCATTAGTAGAACTTGATTGAACATTCGTAAACACTAACATTCAAGCACCCTAGTTTAGTTTTTTGCGTCCCAAGCCAGCGGCATTTTAGGAATCTGCCATTCTATCGGAGGCAACCATCTCTCCCAAACATCATAGAATGATGAAGGGCCTTCTTGCACTAATGCAATGGCCCGTTCTCCTTCAGATCGAATGGCACGAGCTAAATCAACTGATATATTGCCTGCTTTACATTGAGAAGGCTTTTTGACGACTTGAGAGGATAGCCTGGACCCCAATAAAGTGCCATCAACTACCGTATTTCTTTTTCCAATTTTCAGTCCATTCTTTGAAAGTCATTCCTGTTACTTCCTCTAGGGTTTTACCGTTTAACGAATATACTCCTCCGTTCATTTCTGCATCAGGAAATGAATACCCGCCTATCACGTTTCCTTCACAAAGCATGATATAAACATTGGTTTCGACTTTAAAAATATTTTTCAAGGGATGATTATTCACAGTAAAACTATAAATCGTTATTTCTTTCCCAAAATACTTATCGGGCTCTAGGTTTTGAACACTCCAAATCTGCTGGTATGGTAATGATTCTGTACTTCCGTAAAGCTTGCTTTTGTCTAAATCGTACTTATGAATTTCGCCTTTGCGTGAAGTAATTTTATAACCTTGTTCCTCAACGTATTGCTCGGCTGCTTTTTCATCACCTGTGGCCTCTTTGCCACATCCAGTAAGAATTAGAAATACTAGCCCAACTATTACCCCCCACTTTATAAATCCACTCATTCTTACCTCCGTGGTTGTTTATCTTTTTAGACGTTCCATTCTTGGAATGGTTGCACTAATCCTCCAGTTAGCTTAACAAAACAAGGAGCAGCTCCGTGGAGAACTGCTCCTTGTTAGTTCAACTATTGTTTTCCGTAAGCATTAAATATCTAAACCATTTGCCTTATTCATAGACAACCATTCGGTAATTTTTCGAAACTTATCCAAAGAAAAGCTTGGATTCTCAGAAGGGTTAAAGTCTGATGTTTCCCTGATTATACTCCTAACATTTGCTTCTATTGTATTTGCTCTAATTAACTTAACATAGGTAGAAACATCTTTATTCATGAATTCAAAATAACGTTTTTGTGGTTCAATCATAAGTAAATGTTCTTCAAAATTGGAACGACTTCGATTTAAATCGTTTTCTTTCCTGCGTCTCAATTCTGTTGTATCAGTAAATAGCAAAAAGTAACCATCGGGAAAGTATATATTCCCATTTTTAATTTCTGCATGATAAAAATTTTCAATGAACTCCAATGATTGTCCATATATTTGAAAATCATACGACCAGTTATACCATAGTGGTTGAAATATGTCCCCATCGAGCACAACTATTTCATTATTAATTTGTTTTTCTTGCGCTATTTGMCATCTATCCACTTGTCGCTCAAAATACCAGCTTTTCGATGCATTCAGAGGGCGTTTAAAAAGCATATTAACTTCAGGTATTATTGAAGCATTATAGTGTTTTTGAAGCATTTGGCAAGTTGAACTTTTCCGTACCCCGCTAGCACCTTCCAGACATATTATAGGCATCCAGACTTGCCTCCTTCGAAAAATTATTTGCCATCCAAATTACCAACTTTAATTCAACACATAATTCTAAGTAGCCTGCCCGTAGTTTAATGAAAAAGCTGACTTCGTGACAACTAAACCCTCCATAACTTCTTTAATACGTTCATTAGTCAATGCGTCCTCCGCAACATAAAAAAGCAAAATATTCGCTTTTTGTATTCTGCTGTGCATTACAAAAGAAGCTGGAATATTTTCAAAATCGCTTAGTCCTTTTTCAGCCTCTTGGCTGGAGGAATAAACATAAAAACTGACTAACTTATCTTCATTTATCGCATAAACTTCTGGTTTGACACCATTCAAGGTCCGTATAAAAACATTATCTGGGCTTAAACCTTGTGGCTTAGATAAAGGTATATCATTCGTCGCAAATGCTTGTTTAATCTGTTCTGAGGTAATAAGAACCTTATCTTTAGATCTTACACGATTAGTACAACCAATTGAAATGAAAATGAAAGTAATTAACAAGAAGACAAACAGAACATTCCTCACGAACATCCCTCCTTTACTATCCGTAACTCAATACGCTGAAGAGAATATGAATGTTGCACTAACCTGCCAGTTTAAGCTTTGTTATTTAAATAGATTCTAATTTCACTGGTCTCATAAATAGTCATATTAATTGCTCTTTTGGATCCGCACCTTCAGAGATTACTGAATAAACAGCCTGACAGATTGGTAACTCTACATCATATTTAGCAGACAATCGCAATAATGCTTTTACGGTTGCTACTCCTTCGGCTAATTTCTCGAATGGTGCATTATTTACAAATGACTCACCAAAACGTCGATTATGACTATGCATAGAAAACACTGTTGCTTCGTAGTCACCGAGATGCCCTAAACCGTAAATCGTTAATTCGTTCCCTCCCATTGTCTTAACCAATCTCGCAATTTCTCTTGTTCCTCTAGCCATTAATGCTCCCTTCAAACTCGTATAACCTAATCCATCCAGCATGCCTGCTGCGATTCCAATTACATTTTTCGCCGCTGCCCCTATCTCATTTCCTAACAAATCTTGTCCGTAATAAAATCGTATAGTTTCACTTCCGAAGCTGTTTACAATCAATTTAGTTATGTTCGTGTTATCCTTTCATACATAAAACAAAGATCTTATTTGTAATTCCCATAGTATGTAACTGTTTTGCAAAATCTCTAAACTCATGGGCACTAATGGCGATAAATATGATTTCGGCAAACTCTATCGCTTCTTCAATTCTATTCGTTAACTGAATCTTTTGGGGTAATCGTAAATACTCAATAAAAAAGCAGCCAGATTCATGGCAGCCGTTTCTTCGTGTTTATTCAGTTATCGTACCAAGGGAGTTCAAACATATCGCCGAACCCACTCTTTAATATGTGATGCAACAATGCTTACATCCGTTTCCGTTGTATCAATAGTAGGCATTGGTGGATTATACTCTTTATCTGCAATTTCAAGCAGTTTCTCTGCAAAGTCCTTGTGGTCTTGAATCATTTCATCTGACCAATTTCTTTCACGTAAACGTTTCTCACGAGTTTCTTCATTACAGTGTAAGTTCAGGTAATAAACATGTTTAAAATAAGAATAGTCTGCACATTTTTCAATATCCCACGGCATCATAGTGCCGCATATGATAGTCATACGTCCACTTTGAGTGACATTTCGTGCAACACGAAGCCAAATATTTCGCATTTTCTCCCAATCATGTCCAATAAATTCAACAAGGTTATCAGGGTCGAAAACATCAAAATCTGGCAGTATACCTCGTAGTTCTTTAATGACATATGTTTTCCCTGACCCGCTTGCACCTGTTACAATAAACAATGGCAACCTATTCTCCATATTTTTGCACCCCCATAATCTACTTATATTTTACAATTATATCATTTCTCGAAAGACTTCGATGGTAATTAACAATTATAACTAGCCTGCCTGTTAGTTGAGAAGACGGCAGCCATGAATTTGGCTGCCGTTTCTTCGAGTTTATTCAGCTATCGTTCCCTGTTAGTTCAATCATTCACTCAATATAAATTAATAAACACTGTAGGCTTTTTCTTCAATTTACTTTATCTAAAAAATCAGTTACGTCGGTATAAAACAACTTTTTCTCGGGCCCTTTTAGGTTATGACCAGACTGAAAGTACTCCTTTACTGTTATATTGCTACACATTTTCTTATAACGATCAAGGTCATTATCCGTAATTAACGATTCTTGAAGCTTACCTCTCCCCACTAAAACGGGCATCGACAAAGACAAATAATCCAAATTGATTAGAGTAGATTCTCTTTGGATACCCCTTACCGCTTCAGGTCGGATATTCGCTGTTCGATTGTAAGGGATTAGATAGTTGTTTATGTAATCTTCGGGCCAATCATGTGGCATTGCTCGATGCTCCGGAGGATAGTCGCCAATAATTAACGATTGTATCTGTTCCTTGTGTCTTTCGACGTAGCCTAGAGCATAAGAAACTCCACGTGAATAACTAAACAAATGGAACGATGAGATACCTGTCTTCTTTACCACTGCTTCAATATCTGATACATGCTCGGCCAGGTTGTACCCTCTATCGGGCGTATCACTTTTCCCCCTGCCTCGAAATGATAGAATTATACTTCTTCTTGGTAAAAGCGCCTCAAGCAAATCTAGATATTCTTCTGCAGTCTCAGACAGACCTGGACAAATAATCAACGGAACTAGTTTCTTATCAGATTCTTCTAGTGAATCGATATACTCGATCATAACCTTGTTGCTAGCTGCTTTTTTTGATAAATGCATTTCAACCACATCCCAAAGTATAATTAACTAGCTACATTTTGGCACATATTGGAAGCATCCAGCCCGTTAGCGGAAACCCCACACTTTTAACTATGATACGGTTCACCGCAATGTAGCTAAACACAAAGTACAGTTTGATCAAAAAATGTATATTAGTATATGAAGACAAAGCCACCCCAATGATGGGGTGGCTTCTTTGAACAGACTTCTCTTTAATAAACTCTCGTGTCCCGTAATTAAGTTTTCGTGTGAGTTACTTACAATTCAAAAAAGGCAGCAGAAATCAACTCAATCCGATATTAATTTTGAATAGATATTGAGATCGTTAAACTTTCCGTCTACTCTTTCATATTGTCTTAGTGTTCCTTCAAACGTAAAGTTTAACTTTTGTAAAAGTTTTATTGAATTCACGTTTTCGGGTTCAACTTTTGCTTCGATTCGATTCAACTTTAAAGATGAGAATGCGTAATCTAACAAAGAATAGATAGCTTCTGAAGCATATCCTTTTCCCCAACATGATTTAGCAATATCATATCCAATTTCTGCTTTTGCATTTTCAAAATCCAAGGAATTATAACCACAGGAACCTATGATTTCATTGGTTTCTATTCTAATTATGGAGAAACGGATAGCTTTTCTTTCTTGAGAAAGGTCATCAAGAAGAGTAATCATTTCTTTTGCTTGATTTTCATTAGTAAAACAACTAACATTCATAAATTTAGTAACATCTGGATCAGACCAAATTTTAAACAAGCTAGACGAATCCGTTTCCTTCATTTTTCTCAAATGTAAACGTTCTGTGTTTAACTCTGTAATCAATACTTTTACCTCCATTATAT
>NZ_JBFUHJ010000186.1:0-9818 GCF_056402455.1 Paenibacillus sp. P4_A7
CCTAGTGTTCTCTCATATAAGGCGCGAACGCTCATAATCGAGGCTACGGGCTCGCTAATAAAGGCTGAAACACTTATGGCGCAGTATTTGGCATACACACTCTGAATCTCTTGTACCAAGCTCTTCAAATGCTCCATATGAACTATGGAATCGCGCTCATCCTCGCTGCTTATTTCCATGTTTAATAAAGTAACAACATGATCACTTCCCGCATCAATAGATTCGCATTGGTAGGATGGATGCACGATTTCGTTCGCAATATTCAGAAGCGAGTATTTCAATAAGGATTGATCTTTAGAACTGTAATTAGCATGAAAGGCTGCATAATGATCTATTTTGAACAGAATAAGGGCGATGCTACTTTTTGGATCAAAGTGAACATTATGCTGTTTGAAAAACGACGCATAGTCCACTTCCCTCATATTTTTACTCAAGAGGAGATCTTTTAAATAATTCTGTTTCAATGTGAAAAGATTTGTTTTTCGAAAATCTTCTAGAGATGTCAGATGAAAATGGGTGCTATGAATGGAATCTGTGATGTATTCGAATTCATTGTTATGCTCCTGATTCGGTGTTTGATTTTTATTTAGACGACCAATTGTCATTCTAAGATTTCGAACAGGATTATAGASATTTTTCGAAAGTAAGAAGCCCGTGATGAGGCAGATAATGAGCATAGCTAATCCAATTGTCACTGTAATCGCTTTCACTTTGCTTACTGTTCCAGCAATATATTTGTAAGGAGTAATGTTAACCAGAATCCATGGCGAAGTTTCGTAAGAAATGTAGGTAATGATTGATGAAGTACCTCTAAAGTCAGCTTTGAACACACCTGATTTATTGGGTGAGTTTAATATTTGAGAAACAGAAGGTTCGTCAGACAAGCTGCTTAAGAACAAGTCTTTTTCTTGATCAGAATTCGCAATAACGTTCCCGTTATGATCCATGATTAAGATATTATTACCGTTTAAGGAATCAGACTCTTGATAGGAAGCCAGTGAATTGAAGATCCAATCCATTTGTACATTAATGACAAGAGCGTTTTTAAGCTGCTTATCAGGAAAATACTCAGGCAGTATGTAAGAAAATACATTCTCAAACTTCTGTGGATTTAATTCTGAAACAGGAATTTTTCTAGGAAAAGTTGTATGCGATAGAATACTCTTCGGATCCTTAAACATTTGAACGAGTTCCGTATCGTAAAACTGGTCTTTCCTAATGACTGTATTCGGTCCAATGGCATAGTAGGTATTCGTTTTTCCGTTATACACGTAGGCGGAATAAATAAAAGGCGCACTTCCTAAAGCGATATCAATAGCCTTAATGCTGTTAAGCTGATCAAGAACAGAAATGTCGTCACTAAGCATTAATTTGGCTGTATTGGGGTTATTAAAAATAGCAGTTGTATAGGTTCTCACAGAGTTATTAATTTGTAGCGCATTTTGATAAATCTGGTTCATTAATTTCTGATTCGACGAATTGATAAGCCCGATGCTGTAGTTTGTAAAGTTGAAATGTAGAAACAAAATGAGTGCGAACATGATTAAAGTAAGCAAGAAAGTAATCTTAGTAAACATGCTATAGAAATAAAGCTGGCTAGTATGAAAAAACCTCTTTTTCATTAGGCACTCCCTTCACGCAATAACCTGTTGAATACTAGTTATTATAATTCAAAGGCAACGAATTTGGAATTGKCTTAGTCCGGATTGAACTCATTCACAAAATTTAAACCCCATATTTAAACCGTTTCTTCTTTTTTGTATCTTTCTTAAACGAAACTTCATGAGTTACGATAAATGCCAGAAGGAGGTTGATTCGAATTATGCAGCTTAGAGAATGGCGGAAGGATTTTAGCAAAAACAAAGTATTACTTGCTTTGACTTTACCACTCGTCATTTATGTATTTATTTTCAGTTATGTACCTATGTTTGGTGCGATCGTCGCTTTCAAAAGGTACCAGTTCAACAAAGGCATCTTAGGTAGCGACTGGGTGGGCTTAAGTAACTWTAAGTTTTTATTCGAGTCACCTGATCTCTGGCGAATTGTTCGTAACACGTTAGGATACAATTCAGCGTTTATTGTTCTTAATTTGCTGGGATCGGTCTTTGTAGCCTTACTCTTGTACGAAATAACAAGTAAGAAGCTGCTCAAAGTTTATCAGTCGGTCATGTTCTATCCTCATTTCTTATCATGGGTAGTGGTCGCCTACATGGCCTATGCTTTTTTAAATCCAAGATCCGGGATGTTAAATCAATGGTTAGCTGATCTCGGATTTGGAACAGTAGATTGGTACAATATGTCGGGCCCCTGGATCTATATAATGCCGCTAGCTAATATGTGGAAAGAGATAGGGATTAGCGCAATCATTTATTATGCAGGGCTCCTAGGCATTGATCCTACCTATTATGAGGCGGCCAAAATCGATGGAGCGAGTAAGTGGCAGATTCTTACCAAAATTTCTGTACCTTTTCTTTATCCGCTTATGACGATTCTAACGATCTTAGCAATAGGACATATCTTTACGGCCGACTTCGGCTTGTTCTAYCAGCTTCCCATGAATTCGCCGACCATATTCAGCTCAACTGACGTAGTGGACACTTACATTTTCAGAGCATTAATAGATTCTGGAAATATTGGGATGTCCAGCGCAGCTGGACTGACGAAATCTGTTCTAGGATTACTGCTAGTGCTTGGAACGAATGCCTTAGTTCGCAAAATAAATGCCGACAATTCGTTATTTTAGATATAAGGGGGAGGAGAGGGAATGGCTTGTATTAGGTCATACCGGCTGTCTATGCTGCCGATTCATTTGTTTTTCATCGCTGTATCTGCATTGTTTCTTGTTCCGCTATGGTCCATTTTAGCGATTTCATTATCCAATGAACACGATATTTCGAGCTTTGGTTACCGCTTAATACCGATTAAGCTGGATTTTCAAGCTTACCGCTATATATTCGACAATCCCTTAATTATTGTAAATGCATACAAAGTTACGATGTTCACGTCAGCAGTAGGTACGCTTTTGTCCGTATTGATGATTTCTATGTGCGCATACGCCTTGTCGAGATCGAGTTTTAAATACAGTAGCTTCATTACCTTCTACTTGTTTTTTACAACATTATTCAGTGGAGGGATTGTTCCCTTCTATATACTAATGACGAAGTTTTTCCATGTGCAAAATACGTATGCAGCATTAATTCTTCCTTTGTTAGGGAATATCTGGTATATGTTTCTGATGCGAACCTTCTTCAAGCAACTGCCAGACTCCCTAGTGGAATCGGCCAAAATCGATGGTGCAGGTGAGCTTAGAATTTACATTACAATGATCATTCCACTATCTACACCAGTCTTAGCAACAATTGGTCTGATGCAGCTGCTTGTCTATTGGAATTCATGGTTCAATGCGCTTCTATTTATCGATAACCAGTCCTTGTTTCCACTGCAATATTTACTGCAGGTTATGATGAGTAATATCCAAGAGATATTGAAAAATATGACAAGTGGCGGGCAGGTGGATGCAACAATGCTAGCTAATCTGCCGACAGAATCAACTAGAATGGCCATGTGTATATTAGCAATAGCTCCGATGCTTTTTGTCTTTCCATTCTTTCAAAAGTACTTTGCCAAAGGATTGACAGTAGGCGCGGTAAAAGGTTAGCCCTGAGTACGAATTAAGACTAGAATTCTATATTCTAGTTTTAAAATAAACATATAATCATGGAGGGTTGTACATGGAAAGAAGAAAAAGCAAGATGAGCGTGGTTTTAACTTTAATTTTGACAGTGGGGATGCTACTAGCGGGTTGTTCATCAAAGACGGATACTCCGAGTAGTACCGGTACAAGCACAGCCACCGCTCAACCAGAAGTAACCCAAGAAGCTGAAGAATTAAAGCCAGTGAAGTTAGTTTGGTATATTCGAAGCGCAGAGCCGAAAAATATGGCCTCTGTTATGCAGAAGGCGAATGAAATTATCAATGACAAAATCAAAGCAACGCTAGAATTCAAATTTATCAATCCAGGTGATTACGAGAAAAAGATGCAGTTAGTCATGTCTTCAGGAGAAGAATATGATATTTCTTTCACTGCAAGCTGGACGAATAACTATTTGAATAATGTAAGTAAAGGTGCTTATGTTCCTTTAGATGATATATTGGTGAAATACCCAGATTTGCAAAGCATGTTTAAGAAAGAAATTTGGGATGCGGTTAAGGTGGATGGGAAAACGTATGGCATTCCAAATAATCAAATTATGGGTGATCAACCTGGTATATGGTTGAAGAAGGATCTTGTCGATAAGTATAATCTCGATGTTACCAAAGTGAAGTCGCTGAATGATTTGACTCCGATCTTCCAGACGATTAAGGATGGCGAGCCAGGTGTTTCGGCAATTAGAGCAGGTATTCCGACTTCCTTTATGGAGTATGCGCCACTGCTTGAAGGAACAGCTGGATTTGGATTTGCATTGGATACAAAAACATGGAAAGTATATTTCCAACCTGAGCAGTTGACTAGTCAGTTTAAGCAGATGAGAGAATGGTATGAAAAGGGCTTCTTCCCGCAGGATGTTGCTACGATTAAGGATGAGCTATCGTTAATTAAGGCAGGAAAAGTATCCAGTCGATATAGCCGTCAGAAACCAGGAATAGATGCCGAACTCAAAACATCATATGGATTTGATGTTATTAATTTTTCAACTGGTCCAGCCGTCATTAGTAAATCGGCTGTTACTAGTACGTTAAATGCCGTTAGCGCCACATCGAAAAACCCGGATCGTGCGGTGATGTTAATTAATCTGATTGATACGAATAAAGAGTTGTTCAACTTGCTTAAATACGGTATTGAGGGGCAGGATTACACGAAGGTTTCAGATAATCGTATTGAAATTAAACCTGATTCGTATTCCGTGCCTGGCTGGTTGTTTGGCAACGAACTTAATAGCTTTGTCGTACCTGGACAAGTGGATGACGTTTGGGAGCAAACAAAGAAGTTGAATGATTCGTCTATGATTGACCCTTCCATTAGTTTCACATTTGATCGTAAAAATGTTGAAAATGAAATCGCTCAATTGAGTGCAATTACAGCCGAGTATACGCCTATTCTTATGAACGGACTTGATGATGTGGACAAAATCTTGAAGGCTATGATGGATAAACGAAAAGCAGCTGGTCACGATAAAGTGCTGGCTGAGCTTCAACAGCAAGTTGACGAATGGAGACAGACGCAGAAATAAATTTTGATTAAAATAAATGGGGATCCAGTATGAAATGGTTCCCCATTACTTTTTTTAGGGAAGGATGAATGAGATGATTCAGCAATTAACATTTCGGCAGCTTAAGAACGCATTGGAGGAGACGCAACATCTCCCCTATACACTTTATGCAGAAGCAAATGCTTCTGATAATTGGAGACGAATCAGGGAGGATGTGAACTACTCGGATTTCTGGCGTTCTCTGGAGAAGCAAGCAGCAGACTTGATAGAAAATCCCGTCCGATCGCCGCTTTTTTCGGAGTTTACTTTAGGGATCAACCAGTCCCACCTCGTGAAACGGTAGACCTTCTTCAGGTATTACCGCATTCACATTAGCTGAAACTGTGCACTTGCTTAAAGATGAATTGCATCCATGGGTGGTCCATCGTGTGAAAGAGGAGATCGAAAGGCGCATATTTCAAGTCTATTTCGAGCGCAGGGGTATATCCGCGGACCTATTCGTTTGAATTGAATGAACAGGACTCTGGAACGGATGAAGTACCAATCGTATATCGAGCATATCCAGGCGAAGAAGTATCGATCCTCGGCGGAGCAACGATGGATACGAATGATTTCAAACCTGTCACAGACGTGTCAGTGCGAGAGCGACTTTCAACATCAGTGGTCGATCAAGTTTATCAGTTCGATTTGCGTTCACAAGGATTTACTAATTTCGGCCAAATCATACAAAGTGGGTTTGGGTTGCCTACGGCTCCAGAGCCGCCGGAACTATTTTTCAATCAGGATGTATTAATGTTGGCGCGCTATCCAAATGTAGGCGATGGCGATGGATTTCTCCGAATCGAGCAGGTCGACGACCCAGGTGCAGATCCCCGAAATGCTGGTGAGGAGTACAGCGTTCGCCCTTTACCTCCGATCTATAATCACGGAGCCACCTTTCGATACCTTGATGAAAGGCCGAGTAACTGGGCGGATACCAACGATATATGGATGTTTGGATATTGGTTCTGGGACTGGGCTGATGGAACGTTACAAATTAAGGATATTAATAAGGTGACCAAACAAATAAGCACAACTAAGGCCAGCGTATATTCAGTGAAAAAAGGTCAGCGTTATTATTATTTTAATATTTTGGAGGAGCTTGACGTGCCGGGCGAATATTATCTGGATCGCAATAGCGGCATATTATACTTATATCCTCCGAGCGAGCTCAAAGATAGTGAGATTGAAATTTCACTCCTGGGTGACCCTCTTATTTCCATGAAAGAGGTTTCCAACACCACATTCCAAGGAATTAAATTTGGATTAACGCGTGGAACAGCGATCGAGATGAATGGTGGCTCGAACAATGTCATTACTGATTCTACATTTTTGAAAATCGGAGATAAGGCAGTAACTATCCTTGATGGTCATTATAATGGGGTAACTAACAGTGAAATTTATGGAACTGGAAAAGGCGGGATCTTGTTAGACGGCGGTAATCGTGCGACGCTAACACCCGGTGAAAATTATGCGGTGAATAATACCCTCCATGATTTTAGTCGGATCCAACGGACATATACTCCAGCTGTGAACATTACGGGTGTGGGTAATCGCGTTGCTAATAATTTGATTTATAATGCGCCACACGAAGCTATTCAGTTTGTCGGTAACAACCACATTATTGAATATAACGAGATTTATAACGTCGTTAATGAGACAGGCGATGCGGGCGCCATTTACGGTGGACGTGACTGGTCTGCACAGGGGACAGTCATTCGATACAATTATATTCATGACATTGGCAATAAGGCTGGATCCGATCAGGTAGGCGTTTATCTAGATGATATGTTGAGTGGAATCACCGTCTACGGCAATATTTTCTCGAATGTCGACTACGGCATAATGGTTGGCGGGGGACGGAATAATATCGTAGAAAATAATGTGATATTGAATAACAGAGTATCTATATCGCTTGATGAACGTGGATTAGGGTGGGCAGCTTATCATTGTGCGGCAGGTGGATCTTTGCCCGTGAATTTGGCAGAAGTACCTTATAAGGAAGAACCGTGGCTTACCTATTTCCCGAATCTAGAAAATATATGGACTGATTCTCCTTGTGAAGCTAAATATAATTCGGTACAAAACAATGTGATCTACAAATCAGCTGGAATGTCTATTGATGGTAATGCATCAGCTTCAGGATTCATTCAAGACAATTGGGGGACAAGCGAAGATATCGGATTTATTGATTCAGAAAATGAGAATTGGAATCTTCGCGAAGATGCGCCTGTATTCACTCATATTCCCGGATTCGAATCTATACCGTATGACAGGATTGGACTGAACAAAGGAACACAGGATGATTACGTGCTTGCACAAGTATCTATGTATTCTCCAACTAAAACACTCGAAGTAGACGATAGTACAACGTTGTGGGTAATGGGGAGTTCGGCAACCGGTCGATATAAAAGTCCTTATGGCCATATGACATTCAGCAGCGAACATCCTGATATTGCCGAAGTCGGACGTAATGGTGTCGTTCGTGCGATCGCTCCAGGAAACACACAAATTACTGTGACTGCGGAGGTCGATGGAGTTACGGTAAGCGATATGATATCATCACTTAAAGTGTATGAACCGAATCCCATACGAAGAGGGTAAAGTAATGGGAGAAAGTAGTGATTTCACGATTGGAACGGTTACGTGATAGGACATGATTTTTAGGAGGTACAGCATGTTTACAGCAAACGAACTGGACTATTTAGAAAGTTCATCCGGGTTAAACCCTATTCAGAAAGTCATCGATGCATTTAAAGAAAAAGGCAAGTTAGATGGTCTCGAAGAAACCGGATTAACACGTGACGTATATTTGGACTTTTCCGAAGCGAGAGTTCGTCAATTCGTCCCGTATTTAAGTGAATACGGAGGAATACTGGATCCTGGCGACGGGAAAGAACACGAATACGCATCCGCTTCATTTGTTAAAGCCGGAGCTATTCTATTAGACAACGATCGCTGCAAGGATCTCAAAGAACAGATTTTGCTCGCGATGGACTGGGCCAGCACTTGTCTGGGTGAGAACAAAGTCCCTGACGATCATGCCGATTTCACTACGCACATGCTGGTTCGGGCGTATCAACTTCTAGCACCGATGGTAGATACGGAGCGGAGAGATGCTTGGAAAGCAAGTTTGTCCAGCGTTGAGCCTGAGGTAACGTATTGCCAAACGCTCCGAACTTTTCCGGATATTCGTACCATTCGTAACTGGGCTACATATGCCATGCATGGGGAAATGATGAGGCTTAACGAAGGGTTCACGGATTCTATGTCATTCATCGATAAATATTTGAAACCGCAAATGACGCGTTTTACGCGTGAAGGACTATACCGCGATCCAAATATCCCTGTTGCTTATGATTTGGCTGCTCGCCAACAGCTTAGCGGGTTAATAGATGCCGGTTATAACGGTGAATGGAAGACATTTCTAGAAAGACAACTTCGAAAAGGTGCCCAAACAATGTTGTTTATGCAAACTACCACCGGGGGAACGAGCTGCGGAGGTAGGAGCAACCAAATTATTTGGAACGAATTGACATTTGCTAATGTTTGTGAACGGGAAGCCTCTCTTTATGCCAAAGAAGGAGAGCAAGAATGGGCAGGAGTCTTCAAGCGAGCTGCAAGAAAAGCGCTACAATCCATTCTGCGCTGGATAGAGGATCCTATTGAATTTAGGTTGTTGAAAAATCGGTTCGATAGCGGACTCCGTAACGGGTGGGAATTCTATGCCTATTATTCGACATACAGCTTGTATGCTGCTCAAATTGCAGCTTCGTGCTATGAAAGCGCTGACGAGAGTATATCCGAAAAGGCAGCACCGGCTGATTGGGGCGGATATGTGGTGCCAATTGAGTCCTTTAACCGGATCTATGCCACTACGTCACCTCAACAAGGTGCATATCATCTCGTTATGGATACAGCTGCACAAATGGGTCATGACGCAACCGGATGGGTGCGGCTCCATAAAGCGGATTGTCTAGAGGAAACGGCTCTCTCGATGGGGATAGCTGGGCTCGACGGCAATATTCACTTGAATTATTTTGTAGCCAAACAAATCATTCCACGCCCCCATACGCCAGCAGCTATCGGGCTGACCTGGAGAGATGGACATGGTACCTGGCACAGGTTAGCTGGCTTTGGGAGAAGAAAGCACGAAACATTTGCTTCCTTAAATGCGGACGGGGCGCCAACGAAACCTGAAAAACTACATTGGAATGCTTTGCTTGAGAGTGAGGGTGAGGGCGATGATGCGTTAGCCTTCAAAATACGTTACGAATCTACGGGACTTCAGCTTTTAAATGATATGGATTTGCGTACACCAGATGATGATCTGCAACCAGCCTATTTGCGAGGCGTTGCTGATATGTTGCCAAGGCCTGGTATCGAAGGCGTAGCGGCGATCACGGAATCTTATCGGATTGCAAAAGAAGGGGTGATAACGGCATGGACTGTGGAGGCAGCAGAGAATACGGAATTAWCTGCAATTGGGGTAACGGTTCCGGTTCTTGTGTCTAACGGAACCGATGAGACTGTCATCCGCATGGAGGGGAATAAGCTTATGGTCTGTTA
>NZ_JBFUHJ010000187.1:0-9787 GCF_056402455.1 Paenibacillus sp. P4_A7
TTTCGTCAGGTGTTACGCCTTTACTTCTTGCTTTTACCATTAATAATTTACCCCTCTGCTTGTGTAATTGCGATGCAGTCCACTCCGTTATTTAAACTTTCGTAGATTCCTATTTCGCTTTAACCATTCCATTAATTCAAGAGCGCCAACGAACATCACAAACAATATAAAAAGTGGAACAGACTTTTTAATTGGGATGAGATCGAACATCGGAGCAATGATTGCCGTTGCTCCTACTATAAGTATACCAAAAAGAGACAGCTTCCAACCACGTAACATTTCCGTGCYCACCTTCTTTGTTATCCAAGTGTGCTAATTACAGTATAGTGTGAATACACCAACCTAGCAATATGTATCGCATTCGCTTATTAATCGATTTGGACTGACGTAGCAGTACTATTGTTAGTGAACCTTCTTTGGTCTGTTTAATGTACATAGACTCGTTGCAACTCCACCAGCTGTAATGGTCATTAAAGATAAGAAGAAAGTATCTCCAGGAAGCAATATTTCACCAATGCTAATGATTAGCAGATCAAAGGCTAATATAATGATGCCGACATTTATAGGGAGAATCTTAGATACAAAATCCGCGAGCAAATCCATACCACCGGTAGAACTCTCATAACGCAGCATAATTCCCATTCCTGTACCTATAAAGAATCCGCCTATCACTGATCTTGTGAACTCCGTCCATTCAATATAATAACTAAAATAATATTGATAAGGCTCCATAAAATCGATGACATAACTTGAAAATAGCAAGCCGCTTATACTTAAATATACTAAATCTCGATCATAAAACCAGGCTAGCACAAATATCGGCACACTACACAGAATCATAACAAGCCCGATTTTAATGTGAAATAAATAATTGATAATAAGAGCGATACCTATAATTCCGCCATCTAAAATACCTAATGGTACTAGAAAAAAATTAATACCAATCGCGATTAAAATACTACCCGCTATAATGGCGATGATCTTATTTAAAGACAGCATCTCAATTATTCCTCCCGACCTTGCGACAAAAAGGGCCTGTCTGATATATATGCAGGACCTGTCCATTGAATGAGAAATTTTCTGCTTTGATGCTTTTAGAAAATACAAAAAGAGCCCACCATTAGTCTTTCATTAGTGGGACTCCATCATAGTCTTTTATGTTTAAATACAAAGCAAATCAACAAACTCGTGCACGGGAGTCTTTTCGAGCTCTTCTTGGTTGTAGCAAAGTTTTAAAATGGCATTTACTTGCTTTGGCGGAAAACGACTGCGCAGACTCGATTCAAATTTTTGCTCAAGCAGCGGAATCGCTTCAAATCGCCTTCTACGATGTCCGATCGGATACTCGACCTCTACCTTCTCCGTTGAAGTCCCATCGTTGAAAAACAATTGAATCGCGTTTGTAATTGATCGTTTGTTTTCATCCAGATAGTTTTGCGAGTAGCTAGTGTCCTCGATCGTAACCATTTTCCGCCGCAGCTCGTCGATTTGCGGATCCAGGGCAGCTCTTTCTTCGTAATGATCAGCAGTCAGCGTTCCATGGAGAAGGGCGATTGCTACCATATACTGCAGGCAATGATCTCGATCAGCAGCATTATGGAGCGGTCCTGTCTTATCAATGATTCTCAAAGCAGATTCATGCGTTGTGAGCTCAATTTTATCAATATCGCCAAGTCTACCAATTAGGAAAGGATACAGTTGTATCGCGGCTTCGACTGCTGTTTGACCATGAAATTCTGCTGGGAAAGATATTTTGAAGAGTACGTTTTCCATAACATAAGATTGATAGGGCCGTTTGAGTGCGATAGGCTTCCCTTTAAATAAAACATCATGAAATCCCCAGGTTGGTGCAGTTAATGCAGAAGGATATCCCATTTCACCTTTTACAGCCAGAAACGCAAGTTGAACAGCTCGGCTAGTTGCATCTCCTGCTGCCCAAGACTTTCTTGATCCCGTATTCGGAGTATGTCGATAGGTTCGGAGCGGATGCCCGTCGATCCAAGCATGGGAAACGGCATTGATGACTTCCTCCCTCGATCCGCCGAGCAACTGAGTGACTACTGCTGTTGAAGCAACCTTAACGAGAATAACATGATCGAGTCCTACCCGATTAAAGCTGTTTTCAAGAGCAAGGATACCCTGGATTTCATGTGCTTTAATCATAGCAACAAGTAAATCATTCATAGTAATCGGTGTTTTGCCTTGAGCGATATTTCTTCGGCTTAAATAGTCACACACAGCAAGAATGCCACCAAGATTATCGGACGGATGGCCCCATTCTGCCGCTAGCCATGTATCGTTATAATCGAGCCAGCGAATCATGCATCCAATATTGAATGCTGCTGTAATGGGGTCTGTCTGAAATGAAGTTCCTGGCACACGAGCGCCGTTAGGAACGATTGTCCCGGGCACGACAGGTCCGAGCAGCTTCGTACACTCGGGATACCGAAGAGCGAGTATACCGCATCCTAACGTATCCATGAGGCATAACCTAGCTGTATCGTAAGCCTCCAAGCTTTGTATTTTGTAATCCAATACATAATCCGCAATCTCCACAAGCAATTGATCAGGCTCTGGCCTGTCGTTATTACTAATTGTGGACATGAGACTCTCCTCTCTTCCTGCCTCCCATCAGGATCGGTTATCTATTGCCTGCCAAAGCTTCAAGTCAGGTCCGGTATAATCAGCTTTCGGCCGAATTAATCGGTTACTAACGCGCTGTTCGATGATATGAGCTGACCAACCGCTTGTTCGTGATATGACAAAGATCGGGGTAAATAAAGCAGTGGGAATTCCCATCGTCCTATAAGCTGAAGCGCTATAAAAATCCAGATTAGCAAACAGCTTCCTCTCCCGCTGCATCACCTGCTCAATACGCTCAGATATTTGAAAGAGCTTCATTTCTTCTGCGGCTTCAGAGAGCTTTCTCGACCATTTTTTAATAATAGCTGACCTTGGATCAGAGACTGAATAAACGCGGTGGCCAAAGCCCATAATGAGCTTCTTCTGAACAAGCATCTGCATAATAGCAGTTTCAGCTATTTGAACAGAATCAAACAGCTCGATTAATGACATAGCTGCTTCATTCGCTCCTCCATGTAATGTGCCGCGCAGCGTTCCTACACCAGTCGTTATAGCCGAGTAAAAATCAGACAAGGTAGAAGTTGTTACGCGCGCTGCGAATGTAGACGCATTAAACTCATGCTCTGCATACAAAATAAGTGATGCATCTAAAGCTTGCTCGTGAAGCGAATTCGGCTGACGTCCGTGCAGTAGATGGAGAAAATGACCGGCGACACTTTTGCTAGCTGACTCTGTATCGATTTTCTTTCCATGGGTATGAAAGTGATACCAGTATAAAAGCATAGATGCGCTGCACGCTATTAGTCTATCGGCAATATCCGAAGCACTATGTCCTTCTGTCTCCGGTTCAAATGCAGCTAGAGCGGATATTCCGGTTCGCATGACGTCCATAGGATGGGTGCTGCTCGGCAATTGTTCAAGTATCTTTTGCAATCCACTAGGGATCCTTCTTAAGCTTGAAAGCTTGTTCTTATATGTCTCTAATTCTGTTTCATTCGGCAGCTTTCCATTGATGAGCAAATAAGCTGTTTCTTCGAAAGTGCCGTAATTCGCAAGATCCTCTATGGAATAACCGCGATAAGTTAAACCTTTTCCTTCTTTGCCTACTGTGGAGATCGCTGTTTGCCCAGCAATTACATCGGCAAGGCCGCCGATTTTGTTAATCGCCATCTAGGGATCTCTCCTTTCTGATCCGAACAGCTGATCCAGCTTCTGTTCATAGTCCAAATAATGAAGAAAATCATAAAGCTCTGCTCGCGTCTGCATGAGATCGATAACCTTTTTCTGTGTTCCTTGCTCTCGAATCGCGCGGTAAACCTGAAGTGCTGCTGCATTCATCGCACGAAAGGCAGATAAAGGATAAAGCACCAAGCTTACCCCCGCTTCACTTAATTCCTCAACTGTAAAGAGCGGCGTCTGTCCAAACTCCGTAATATTCGCAAGAACCGGAACCTTTACCGCATCAGCAAACCGTTTGTAATCCTCCAGATTCTTTACCGCCTCGGGAAAAATCATATCTGCTCCCGCTTCCACACATGCACTGGCTCTATCAATCGCCGCATCCATACCTTCTACTGCTAGAGCGTCTGTTCGTGCCATAATAACAAATTGAGTATCATCCCGTGCATCAACAGCTGCTCTTATACGGTCAACCATTTCGTCCTTGCTGACTATCACTTTATTCGGACGATGCCCGCAGCGTTTGGCCAATACTTGGTCTTCAATGTGAATACCCGCTGCCCCCGCACGAATCATTTGCTTAACGGTTCTCTCAATCTGAAAAGCGCCCCCAAATCCGGTATCGGCATCGACCAGCACAGGAAGTTCGGTTACGCTAGTGATTCGTCTGACATCCTCTAAACAATCGTTTAATGTTGTAATGCCAAGGTCGGGCAGTCCATAAGAAGCGTTTGATACACCCGCTCCAGATACATATAAAGCACGAAACCCAACCCGCTCCGCCATAATGGCAGAGTAAGCATGAATGACACCCGTGATTTGCAGCGGCTTTTCTATAGCAACAGCATCCCGCAAATGCGTTCCGGGAGAAGTTCTCATTCCGTCACCGCCTTTAAAAAAATAAAGAGCCTTTATTTCAGCAGCTGACTGCTGATCACGATACGGTGAATTTCATTAGTCCCTTCATAAATTTGCGTTACTTTCGCGTCTCGAAACAAACGTTCTACTAGCAGTTCTTTGCTGCACCCATCCGCACCCAATAACCGGACAGCTTCACTAGTTACCTCAACCGCCGTATCGGAGCTAATCATTTTTGCAATAGACGCTTCCTTTGTACACGGTAATCCTACCTGTCGTAAATAAGCGGCGCGATAGACGAGCAGCCTAGCCGCCTCCACCTTTGCAGTTAAATCGGCTAACCGTTCATCATGCAACGACCGCTTTCTGCGTGATTTCACAACTTGCACTTCACTTCGTAATTTAAAATGTTGATCTAACTGTTGTAGAGCTGCCTGAGCAATGCCAAGCGCTTGTGCCCCAATGCCAATTCGACCTCCGTCCAGCGAGCCTTTGGCAATCTTAAAGCCTTCACCTTCAGCGCCCAGCCTTTGATTAACAGGAACCCTCATCTGTTCAAAAAACAACTCACAGGTGTTAGAGCCATGAAGGCCCATTTTTTTCTCCTTCCTTCCGATCCGAAAGCCTTGTGTATCCTTATCTAAAATAAATGCGGTCATTCCCCTCGCTCCCAAGGAGGAGTCAGTAACTGCAAACGTGATATAAATATCCGCGGCACCTGCGTTTGTGATGAATACCTTGGATCCATTCAAAATGTAATGCTCTCCATCGCGTACTACTGAAGTACGAATAGCAGAAGCATCTGAGCCGGCATGAGGCTCCGTTAACGYAAATGCGCCCAAAAACTGTCCTGATGCTAGCTTGCTAACATAATTTATCCGCTGTTCTTCTGTACCATATTGAACGATTGGAAGGGTTCCCACTGACGTATGCACAGATAAAATCACACCGACAGCGGCGCTGACTTTCGATATTTCGTTAATGGCAAGGATATAAGATATAAAATCCGATCCCGCTCCACCCCACTTTACCGGTATTGGAATGCCCATCAGCTCCAGCTCAGCCATTCTTTTAATCAATGCTGAAGGAAACTCATCATCACTTTCCATAACAGCTATAGCAGCGATAATTTCTGTTTCCGCAAAATGACGAACCTTAATCAGAAGTTGTTCTTGTTCCTTCGTAAATCGGAGCTCCACATTCAGGCACTCCTTCCCCAAACCTACCCCGGAGCCTCATAAATGAAAAATCCGCGTCCAGTCTTTCGACCGAGCCAGCCAGCGTTTACATAATTGCGGAGTAACGGACATGGCCTGTATTTACTATCACTGAAGCCCTGCTGCAAAGTTTCCATAATGGCCAAGCAGGTATCGAGTCCAATAAAATCAGCGAGCGCGAGTGGTCCCATAGGATGGTTCATGCCAAGCTTTAAGACCTGATCTACGGATTCCGGGCTAGCAACGCCTTCATATACAGTGAATATCGCTTCATTAATCATCAGCATGAGCACACGATTAGATACGAAGCCTGGAAAGTCACGCACTTCAACTGCTGTTTTCCCTATTGCTTTCGTCAGCGTCATTACGCAGTCGAAAGTATCATCTGAGGTTGCCACTCCTCTAATTACTTCTACGAGCGGCATGACCGGTACAGGGTTCATAAAGTGCATGCCAATTACCTGTTCTGCCCGCTTCGTTGCCGCAGCTATTTCTGTAACAGACAGTGAAGAGGTGTTCGTCGCCAAAATCGTATGGGGCATACAGACCTGATCCAATGCTTTAAACAATGTTTTTTTCAAAATCATATTTTCGGGGGCCGCTTCAATAACGAGATCTGAATCCTTAGCGTTTACCAAGTCTATAGATGGTTTTATGTGATTGAAAATGTTCTTCTTTTGCTCTTCTGTCAAACGGTCTTTAGCAACTAATTTGTTTAAAGACTTGTCGATTGCTAGCAATCCGCGGGCTACTGCCTTCTGATCGTTGTCATATAGATTTACTTTAAACCCTTTTTGGGCAAGTATTTGAGTAATGCCATTGCCCATTTGTCCAGCACCGACAACCGTGATCTTATGGATCTCCACCTATATCCACCTCAGTCTTCAGCCAGCCTTAACCATCTACTCGAATTAATAGAGCATCCCCTTGTGCTCCGCCGCTGCAAATCGCAGCAATACCAAGTCCTCCGCCTCGTCGCATCAGCTCATGTATTAACGTAAGCACGATTCTCGCCCCACTTGCCCCAAGCGGATGCCCCAACGCTATAGCTCCCCCATTTACGTTAACCTTCTTCGGATCCCACCCAAGCATATTCTCGCAGGTTAGAACAACAGCCGAAAATGCTTCATTGACTTCGAACAATTGAATATCAGCAAGCTTAATCCCTTTTTGATAAATGAGCTTTCGAATCGCAAGTGCTGGAGCTGTAGCAATGTAAGCCGCTTCTGTCCCGATTACCGCGTGACCGATAATTCTTGCCATCGGCCTAATACCTCTCTTAGCCGCTTCATCGCCCGACATTAGCACCATTGCGGCAGCACCATCGTTTACACCGGGAGCATTTCCCGCTGTAATCGTGCCGCCTTTCTTCCCGACCGGAGGAAGTGTCGCAAGCTTCCCTGCATTTGTATCCGCTCGCGGGCACTCGTCTTGAACAATTTGCGATAAAGCAGCAGTAAATGGAACAATTTCTTCGGCAAATAGCCCCCTCTGCATGGCTGAAATCGCTAATGAGTGACTCCTCAGCGCCCATTCATCCTGTGCTGCTCGACTGATTCCGTACTCTGCTGCTACACGGTCGCCATGTTCAACCATAGGCACATGAGCAAATGCACATTGTAAGCCATCATAAAGCATGAGATCGGTTAGCTCTTTATTTCCCATACGATTGCCCCATCTAGCGTTTGGAATAGAGTATGGAGCACTACTCATACTTTCCATCCCACCAGCTAGAAGGATATTAGCATCTCCGGCTCGAATAATTTGGTCCGCTAATGTAATTGCTCGAATACCTGAGGCGCATACTTTATTAATCGTCTCTGATGGGATGCTCCAATCCAGACCGGCCAGCCTAGTTGCTTGCCGCGATGGCAGTTGTCCGGCTCCTGCCTGAAGAGCCATTCCCATAATGACACCTTCTACACTCGCATCATCTATTGCAGCTTTCTTAATCGCACCATTCAGCGCTGTCGCACCGAGTTCAACAGCCTTAACATCCTTAAACATTCCTCCGAATTTACCGAAAGCGGTTCTTGCCCCACCTATGATCACTGTCTCGCGCATCTTACATCCCGCCCCCTAGGCCATTAAGATGCGTGAAATGCAATCCGTTTTCAAGCCTCCTGTTCCGAGCTCTGTTTGTAAACACTTGGCATCCCTCATTAATCGCTCCATTCGATATTCTCGCATATAGCCGTACCCCCCAAAAACTTGAACTGCATCTATCGTAACGGACACCGCCATATCAGTGGCGTACACCCTCGCTACAGCTGCCTCCTTACTGAAGGATAAGCCTTCGTCCAGACGCCAAGCGGCCTGATAGGTGAGAAGCCTTGCGGCCTCAATCTTCGCCGACATATCGGCTAGCTTGAACGAAATACCCTGCTGTCGTCCGATTGGTATGCCAAACTGCCGGCGTTCCTTGGCATATGCAGTGACCGCATCCAACGCCCCTTGTGCAAGACCAACCGCTTGTGCCGCTGCGCTAATGTGACCCCTATCTACAATCGAGTTAATAATCTCCTGTCCCTGTCCCTCTTTACCTAGTCTATTCCGATCCGAAACCTTACAATTTTCAAGTTTCATTACTCCAGTAATGAGAGAGCGCAGCCCGAGCTTGCTCGTCTTTGCCGTGATAGACAGTCCTGGTTGATCACGTTCAATTATAAAAGCACTGCTGGTTCCCTTTCGGCTTGATCCTTGCCGCTCTACATAAATGACATAATAATCCGCTGTACCCGCGTTTATAACGAGTGAATGACCGCCATTCAAAATATACTCGTCTCCAACTTTATGAGCTGTAATTCCCATCTCTATATCCGATTTATTCGTTTTGTCAGATTGGTCTTTATCAAATTCCGGAAAACAGCATCCGCCTAGCATCGTCCCCTGTGCCGCTTGCTCAAGCGTTCCTCTCTTCTGCTCCTCGCTTCCAAATTTGTAAAGAGGCAACGTTGCAAACACGATATGAGCAGCTAATACAGCTGCCGTCGATGCGCATACCTTAGAAAGTTCTTCCAATAGGATAGTAAAGGTTAAAAAATCGCTCTCCACCCCGCCATATTGCTCAGGCAAGAGTACTCCTGCAAAGCCCAAACCTCCCATTTTCATAAAAAGTCTGCGATCAAAACGCTCCTCCTCATCCCGATCTCTGGCTTGTATAGCGACTTCCTTCTCGGCAAAATCCCTTACGACCTTACGAGTCATTTCTAACTCCTTGGATAAAGAAAAAAGCATCTCCCTCCTCCTCTGATTCCAAGTGGACAAAGTTCGACGGTTTCCGCGTTTAGCGTATTATATGAGTGGAGCCTAATTAAAAATAACTGAATGTTCGGAAATTATTAGTCTCTTTTCGATGTGACGACAAAAGAAAAACGTATTCCCTTTTCGCAAGGAAATACGTTAATGTTATTGAATATTAATGTCATTAATTACTCGCACTTAGATTAAGTTGCCCTATAAACTCTGCTGTGTAATTCCTTTGCCTGGCTCAAACGTCAGCAGCTTCGTCGCGATCTTATCGATGAAAAACCGATCATGACTTACCGTAATCACAGCGCCAGGAAAGTGTATTAAAGCCTGCTCCATCACCTGAATACTTGTCAGATCAAGATGATTCGTAGGCTCATCCAAGATGATCACAGCGGCACCCGATAGCAGACACTTCGCCAAGGCTACACGCGCTTGCTGTCCGCCAGACAGGTTTCCGATTACTTTACTTAAATCCACTTCCGAGAACTGCAGCATCGACAGGAACTTGTTTACTTTCTTACGCGGTGCATCCAGCCCGAGCCCATATATATTTACAGCATGGCTAACCGTATCCTTTAAATCGAGCTCGTCCCACATCCGGTTGAAATAAGCGTAACTGACTCCCTTTCCGAACAATACGTCACCTGAATCAGGCTGATCTTGGCCGGTAAGAACCTTAATTAAAGTAGATTTCCCGC
>NZ_JBFUHJ010000188.1:0-9708 GCF_056402455.1 Paenibacillus sp. P4_A7
ACTGCAGCAGCAGCGGCCCGATATCGATACTGCGCAAGCCGCTGGCGTAATTGCTGTCCATCTCCGTGCTCACGGAGCCGATCAGGGAAGCCAAATAATTGCCGCTGTCCAGCGTCGCGATGGCCCCGGAGGCAAGCACGACTGGCAGGAATATAACGGCTCTCGCAAACGCTCTGCCCCTGAATTTCTGTGTCAGCATATTGGCCGTAAACAGACTAAAAAAAATAATGAGCGGCACATTCAGCACCATGTCCAGTACGGAATTCGTCAACACCCTGACAAACCAGGGATCGACCAAAAATACATATCTGAAATTTTCCCATCCGATATATTGAATCTCATACCCTGCCGGTTCGATCGTCAGCTTGCTGAAGCTGAAACGAATCGACTGATAGAGCGGGATGGCCAGCAGAAACATAAATCCACATAACCACGGAGCTAGAAATAATACGCCAAACCAGGCTTTTTTCTGCTCTAGGCCTATCGTCCGCTTTTTTGCCATGCTCTCACCCCTCTACAACATAATGCTCGGGTTCAATCGTTAAGCCGTTGACGGATGCTTGTCGCTCGCCATAGTTGACCGTAACCGCGACCCCATTTTCATAAATCGTCCGATATACGCCTTCCGCCAGCTTTTCATGTGAAACGATCATTTGCCCTCTCACCCGCTTCAACACGGCGTTGACTTCATCATAAGCTTGCACCGCTTCATCGAACCATTGCTCGTAATAATTCGCGTAAAGATCGTTATATTGCGTTTTATTTAATACCGACGGATGCTCCAAAATCCAGCTGTAATAAACGTTAGACCCAGTTTCCAGCGATTTGAGCACCTGTGTCCGCAAGTTCTGATCATACGCCATATTATAAGGATTGCCCGCATATTCGAAATACCCGTGAAATACCATTTGATAAAACGGTATCGATTCGTCCGCAAGCTGGAACCAGTTGCTTTCAAGTGGGACATTCAGCACGTGCGAGGCGTATGGAAGCACATACGCGTTGCCGCCGTTAAACATCATATTCGGAGACTTTCCGGCGATTCGCCCTACCTGTTTGGCTACAATCCGCTCGGCATCCTGCCTCGTCAGTTCCTCCCGCTGCCTGAAATCGGAATGAAGCTGATCGCCGAGATCGCGAAGTGATATGGAACCCGGGTTAAACTCTTCGTATGCCGCTAAAAACTTGTCCACTGCGGCATTCAGCCGATTTACCGACAACAGGTAATACGAATAAGCGTTGCTTTGCCTCTCGTAGGTTGCCGGATTAAACGGGAACTTTTTTGCGTACTTGCGTGAAATTTGCTGAATGGCATCCGACGAAGGATGGAATTCACCGCCATATGCCTCAAGGAATGCGGCATCCGGATACAACGCGCCGCCGCTGCGAAGTAGTCTTTTGCCTAGATCGGTCCACTCCCGTTTCGATCCAAGCACCGTGTCGATCTTTACTTTCGTCGGAAATTGATGGCGTATTCCTCCATTAAACCAACCTTTATAATTCAAATGAACATTGCGGATTCCAACGTCGTCCAACCGGTCGAGCAGCAGGTTCGTTTTAGCAATGCTGCTGAGCGGCACCATCGCTTCGTAGGGAAAACCGGCGATATTTTTCTGCTTCGGTATAGCTCCGGCCAATTCAACATACAACGGCGTGTCGCTGCCTGCCCCTTCCAGCTTCTTCAGGCCGTATTTGTTCACCAAATAATTGCGGTAATAAACCGCCATCGCGGAGTAATTCGCCTCTTTGCCATCCAGCAACGCATAGCGGATTTGCAGTTTGCCATGATATTTCATCTTCGGCGTCTTGATCATTTCATCTTGGCTGTTCAACTGCACCTTGTCGCTGGGCAAAATCGTAAATTGGCTGCTTACGAGATTAAAGCTGTGTTTCCTGCCGCTCACGTCGGCGAAATTTTGGCTAGCGCATCGCCTTCCTCGATGATGGCGAAAAAGGCGCGATCGTTTTGCTTCATTCCGAATACGGGCAATCTCGCCGGCTCATAGTCATTGATTTTTTCCTCTTTGGCGATGGCGCCGTTTTCACCGTACAATTGCACCATGAGCGGCTGAGCCAGTTTCCTTCCGTTATTCAAATGGACAAGCGCTCCCGAGCCGTCGGGCACGAACATGTATCCTTTGTCCTTCGTTCCTGCCGCTCCGAAATTTTCAAGCAACGAAATGCTCTGAATTTTGTATGGCTCGCTTTCTTCTAGCCCCCCCGTATCAAGCCAAGCGATCAGTTGGCCTCCGTCGAGCTTATATTGCAGCGCCGCCGCAAGCTTGGCGCGGCCCCCGGCTTCGGCGCTCTCCACCCTGTTCTCCTCGTGGTCGAACTTCAGATCCTCATCGGTATACCCCGCTTTTTCCAATATCCCCACGAGTTTTTTCACAAGCGATCGGGGTATTTCCCGCCGCTCGTACACTTCTTCCTCTTCAATAAATTTGTAGCGGACTATAAGCTGCTCCCTGTCGCTGTCGTCAAGCCGATTCAGCAGCTTCTCCTCGAATCGTTGCCTGCTTATTTTTTGCGGGAACGATTCAATCCCTTTCTCCGGATTGCCGAAGCGGTAAGTTACGGTGACACTATCATCGGCTTGGGTGATGTCAAACTGCTTATATTGCACGCTATCGTTATAGCTGTCGTATTCCTTCGCTATACCTTCGCCGGTCAAATACACGAGCGACAGCTGCGAGGACAATCTGCCTTTCAGATGCGGCGTAGCGAGCGGATCCTCGTTTCGCCCGGGCGGATTCGAATACCATAATTGTCCGTTGGCTTTCGTCAGCACGACGATTTCCGCGTTTTCCTGGTTGATGTACAGCCGGAGCAAATCGTTCTCCAGCACGGCTTTCATCCCGGGCAACTGCGGATGGGCCTCGGTGGAAACCTTCGTGACCACCGTTTTCGTCCCACCGGAAGCAGCGATTTCCATGGTGCGCGCTGCCGCCTCATCGGAAACCGGAGATTCCGAATCGGTACCTGCAAATGACCACCATATGCCAAAAGCAGCTAAAACAACAACCAATAGGAGGGCTGCCGTCGCGATGTAAAGTTTATTGTAAGATGCCACCGAATCACCCCTCCCCGATCCTGAATACAATCTCTCGATAGATGGTTGTACCGAACACAAGCATTTGCTGCAGCAAAGCGAAAAACAGCATCGCCAAAAAGATGAAAATTCCAATGACGACCATCGTCAGCAGCATCGTGACAATCGTCTTCGATACGCTGTATTGGTGAACCGTTTGCATACCGGCGAACAATAACCAGGCAACCCAGCCAATGACGACTGATTCAAGCAAATAATAAAATGAAGCTTCCTTCGCGGTTAACATATTGGACATTAAGATGAGCGGAATTTGCACCAGCACGAGCGGAATAAGTGCGTATCCGGTAGCGATCAAAATCTCTTTGAATTTGCCTTCTCCGTCCATGAGGGTCGTAAGCGACCAATTGGCGATACACCATAGGAAAAACGGCAAAACGATAAATTTGATTTCATCCAGACTGTTCACTTCATCCGTTAACCTCATGTTGAATATAAAGCCGGAATATTGCCGCTTCATAATATACAGCACAGTGAGCGTCGCCAGGATCAGCAGTGAGAACCAGATCTTACCTTTCTTCTCGTACTTCAGCTCCCAGAAGCCGTTAAAAGGATGGAATATCGTGTACCAGGCCATCCGCCATGTTCCCTGCTCCGCAAGCCGTCTTGCGTTCACCAGCTTCATGGCCACGACCAGCACGAGAACCGCTGCCGCAAGCGCTGCGGCGACCATATTGAAATGCTCCCACAGGAAATCTTTGCGGTATCGCTCGAATGCCCGCGAATAATACCCTTTGTGCATGCCAAGCTCAAAATCGGCCATCGCTGCAAGGTTGTTGCCTTTTCGCAGTTCCGCTTTGCCGACGCCCAAATAAGCGATTTCCAAATTCGTATTTAACTTTTGCGCTTTCGTCCACGCTTTGCTTGCTTTATCCCTCTCTCCAAGGTCGCTGTAAATGACCGCATCACGAATCGTCTCGCCGTAACGCGTAGGCTTGAAGATGGAAAGCTGGTTCAATCCTTTATCCAACACAACGATTTGCTCGCCCTTCATGCCGATGGCAACMGGGGTTTTGAAATTGCCATATTGCTCGCCGATATGACCGAACAGAAACAACAATTTCCCGTCCCGGTCGTAGGTGAAAATCCGCCCTTTCCGGCTGTCGAGAATGCTGTACATCCCGTTGCGATCCACCGCTACGTCCGTCAGCGCCGAACTTCCGCTACGGGTGCCCGACAAACTCCACTGGACATCGCCTTTCGGTGAAAAATATCCTTCGCGCCGCAGCACATCGAAGCCGGACGGATTCAGCCGCTTCACCGGCTCATTCGACATCGCCTCGCTTGTTGTCGCATAGATGAAGCTATCCTTGTCCAAATCGAGGTTGTTGAATTCAACTGGTATGTTGAGCTGCATCTGTTCCCGCTGCCTCTCCGTCATGATCCGCTTCCAGAACAAATCGACGGCATTAAATTGCACCTTGTTCGTTCCGATAAACCTTGTAAACTTCCCGCTTTCATCTAACTCCAATATGCCGTCGAACGTCCCTTTGCTGACGACATACTGCCGCCCGGCCGTATCGACGGCGAGCTTGATTGGCGTATAGACGAAATTGGTGCGGAATAAATCCGACTGAGGCGCTCCGATCACCCTCACAAGCCGGCCGTCCGGTGCCAGCTCGACAATCCGCTGATTGGCAGTATCGGCAACGAACAGATGGTCCCGGCGATCGACAAAAATGCCTTGGGGTTCGCGGAACGCCTCTTCCTTCTCACCGTCCCAGAACGAATCGATGATGCGCACCACATTCAATTCCGGGTCCAGACAGACGATGCGATGATTTCCGGTATCGGCCACATAAACATATTCATCCTCCGTAATGAATACATCTTCCGGCGACTTCAGCGGTCCCGCATTCCACTGTTCGCCATCTACCTGCCGAACCGGCGCATACGGGACCGGGGCAGGCTGGGTGAGACCGAAGTTGGAATAGTTGTATCCTTCGTATGGTGCGCCCCATGCCGTTTCTGCAGGCCCGACCCCAAGAAACAGGAGCAGGAAGAGCAGCATCAGCTTGAGCATTCGGTTCACGATAAGCTCCCCTTTCCGATCAATCTTTCATGCCTGAGGTGGCCATGGTTTGGATGATTTTGCTTTGAGACACGATAAATATAATAATCGGAACGGAAATCATGATCAGGGTCGACGCCATCGAAGGACCCGTCCGCACAATACCGCCCGCCAAAATTTGTCCGAGCGCATAATCAATCGTTTTCAACTGCTCGCTGTAAATATACATCGACCCTGCAGCACCGCCCGCTCCCCATAAGCTCTGGAACGAAAATATGATCAGGGTAAGCCACGCCGGCTTGACGCTAGGCATGACAATGCTCCAAAAAATACGAAACTCGCTGCAGCCGTCGATTTGTGCCGCCTCCAGCAAAGCATCGGGCACCCCTTCCATAAATTGCTTCATCAAGTAAAGTCCAAGGGAAGAACCAATCGCCGGAATAATGATCGCCCACAATGTATCGATTAATCCGAGCCACGACATGGTCATGTAGTTTGTCACCTGAGTCACCGTGGCGGAAAACATCAGCGATAGCATCACAATCGTAAACAAAGCGTTTCGCCCCGGAAACTTCCGCTTGGCCAGCGGATAAGCCGCCAGCGAAGCGATAATGACATGTCCCGCAGTGCCGATGACAGCAATAAACAATGTATTGAACAGGTACCTTGTCATCGGAACCCATGTGCCGCTGAGCAAGTGATACAATTCGACGAAATTGCTGAGCGTCGGATTGCGTACGAAAAACTTCGGCGGAAACATCAAAATTTCGTTAATCGGCTTAAAGGCGTTATTGATGACGAATACGAGCGGAAGCACCATAAAATACCCGATTGCGGCCAAAACGAAAACCAGCGCCAAATCGCCGTACCAGGACCGGCTCACCTTCTTTTTCCTTATGCGAAGCGCAATCCTCATCGTTACTCACCGACCTTCTTCAGAAGCTTGCGAACGAGAAGATTTGAGCCCAGCATAATCCCGAATAATACGGTTGCGATCGTTGAAGCGTAACCCATCTCATACCGAATCGAACCGTAATCCATCAGGTGGGTGACAATCGTATGTCCCGCATATTGCACACTAGGGAATCCGGCCAGCGCAACCGCCACTTCCGCCACGCCGAACGAAGCCGTAATTTGCATAACGGCGCCGAACAGCAGCATTGGCCTCATCGACGGCAGCGTGATGAACCATAGCTCTTGCCAACGGTTGCGGATGCCGTCTATCGCCCCGGCCTCGAACAGTGTTTTGTCCATCCCTTGAAATCCGGCGATGAAAGCGAGAAAGCTGGTACCGAGACTAAGCCACAATTGTACGAGGATAATGATCGGCATGACGTATTTCGGTGTTTGCAGCCACAAGATCGGCTCCATGATGATCCGCARCTTTAGCAAAAACGAGTTGATATACCCGTAGGAATCGCTGCTGAACAGCAGTGTCCACACGATAAACGCGCTGCCCGACAACGACGGCGCATAGAAGACTAAGGTGACAAAAGCACGTATTTTTGGTGAAAATTCATTAATGATCCATGCGATGACTAAACAAGCGATATAACTTGCCGGTCCGGTAATGACGGTAAACAACAGCGTATTTTTGAGCGCAACCAAAAAGACGTCGTCGCGGACGAACAGTCGCGCATAATTTTGCAAGCCTACCCAGTCGGGAAACTCCAGCATATTGAAGTTCGTGAAGCCAACCGTAATCGATAAAAACACAGGCAACACGGTAAAGGTGAAAAAAATTAGGAAATACGGCAGAAGCATTACGTACAGCGTCTTCTGCCGCTTCGCCTCCTTCATCTTGCCGCCCAGCCGCAGGCGCATCATCCCGCCCGGTTTGGCCTCCGCTATTTTTCTGCTCAGTTGAATGATCCGAAAGCCCTCCCTTCTACTCTGTCGGCATATGGAATTCCTGACGCTTGATCGCAAGCTCTTCGTTAATGATGCGAACGTAGTTTTCCAGCGTTTCCCCCGGTTCGCTGCCGCCTTCCACAACTTCGTAGAATGCATTCGTCAAATGCCGCTGCAGCGAATAGCTGCCTGGCACCGCCGGAACCCCGACTACCCACTGCAACTGCTCGACCAGCCGCTTATAGTCTTTGGCTGCCCACGGCAGTTGCTTCAGCGCTTCTGTATTGGCCACCGGATAACGCGCCGATTCACCGAGAATAGCTTCCATTTCCCGGCCGAACATAACTTGCGCTTCCGTATCGGTCCACCATTTCATAAACTCCCATGAGGCCGTCTTGTTTTTGGCGCTTTTAAACATGACGGTCCCACCCGAGACGGACAACACCTCGCGATGGATCTTTCCATCCGGCCCTACCGTTCCCGGAACTGGAACGAAGTCCCACTGGCCGCGAATTTCCGGTCCGAATATCGTCAGAAAGTTGAACGTCGTATAATCGGCAATGCCGATCGGCATTTCACCCGTGCGAAACCGGTTGATGAAGTCGAATTGAATCGGCAGCTTGTAGTTTGTATACAGCTCCGTCCACTTCCGGAACGATTCCACGCCAACAGGCGAATCTAGATCGGTCGCCACGCCGTCACCGCGGTAATACTGGCCACCCTTCTGGTACAGCATCATTTCCAGCACAGGGGTTGGTGCCATGCCAATGTCCATATTGTGCTTCTGCAATTTGGGAATCATATGATAAAATTCTTCCCATGTGTTCGGAACGCGAAGTCCTAACGACTCGAATATGTCTTTGCGGTAAAACAGCATCGGGAACGTTTGCGTTTCCGGCAGCGCATAGATGCCGTCCTTGAACGCAAAACTGGGGAAGGCGCTGTCCATGAACCGCCCCTTCACTTCTGTAAAATCCTCAAACCGCTTCAAATCCTGTAGCGCATTGCGCATCGCAAAATTGATGACATCCACCGCAGATATCGCCACATCGGGATTTTTCCCTGCCAGCGTCGCCGGCAGCATCACGGCAGGATTGATCAACTGCAGGTTGACTTCGATACCGGTTTGCGGTGTAAACATCGAATCGATCATCGCCCGCAGCAGCTGCGCCTGATCTCGTCCCGCCGCGATCCAAACCGTAATCGGGTCTTTGCCGCCGCTGTCGCCGATGCCATTGTAATCTTCAGAGAACGAAGACACGAACGACAGCAGCTCATGCTTCAGCTTGCCGAATACCCCTTTATCGGCTTGTGGCGTCTCTACATTCGGTGACTTGACAAACAGATAGTCGATTTCAAGCGGCTGCTCATTAACGGTAAGAAGCCATGTTCCAAGCGAGCTGATGTTGTCTTTGAACGCCTTCAATCTACGCGACAGCGTCTCCGGCTCACGGCTCAGATCTTCCAATTGATAAGCGGTCGTCCGCAATATCCTTGAGCTGCCGCTGCGGCTGTCGGCCATCCGGTCCATCCGGTCCGCCGCTTCGTTCAACCGCTTGCCCTGCTCACGGAACTTGTCCCCGATTTCGGGAATTTGTTTGCTCAGCTGGTAATCACGGAATTCGTCGGGCATAGCGCCCGTTAAGATAATGACCTTCAAGTAAAGCGCGTTCAGTTCCCGAATGCTCGAACGCACCATCCTGATCGTCTCGGACAACTCGCCCATAGACACTTCCATCTTCAGCCGATGCTTGCCTTTCGTGAAATGGAACGTATAAGGCTGATCCGCATCGCCAAGCTCCCCCGTTTGCCAGGCTCCGTTATACGGAAAAGGAAGCTCGTTCGCCTCAAGGAAAGGAACTTTGCCATCGATATAGAGCCTCCGGACGACATGGGTTCCCTCGGCCTTGTTTTGTTTAAAACGAAGACCGATCTCATATAAGCCGTCCTCGGGAATGTCCACTTCCCAATCCAGCCATTGACCGGGCATTTTCCAATTTGTTCCGCCGATCGTATTCATTCTGATTTTCGAAACATGATACGGCTCTGTCGCCGGGCTGGACCGGTCGTTCAACGGATACAGAGACGGATTCGATTTTTGGATCGCATCTTCGCCCTGCACTTTGACGAACCGATCGCGGGTTTCTGGATAACCTTGCGCGCCGTATACTTGCTTTAAATCGGCATATGAAGGAAACTGCTCTTCGGGAATGAGCTGCAGCGAGTCAATCTCCATCGGCTCGCGAAGGGAAACAAGCGTAATGCGATGCTTGCCCTGGGAGAAATAAAACGATAATGCTTCACTATAATAGCCTTCCGCATCCCGCAATACCGCCTCCTGCCAATCCGGTCGCTCTACCTGTCGCGGCCTCAAGTCGTTGCCCCGGCCGTCGCGTTCCACTTCTGACAGTACATTGCCCCATATCCGTGAAAATACGAGCCGTATCGCTTCTTCGAACGGGGCCGCTCCGTCAATATGCAGCTCCCTTTCAATCGGGGACGTATTGCCTTCGATAGGAAAGTAGCGAATACCGATCTGGTAAAGCCCTTCTTCCGGCACGTCCACATCCCAATGGATTGAACCGCTGTCTTCCGTACGTACGACAGGGCTGCCCGCGCCTTCGTAAGCATCCGATACGACCGCCTGCATCCCTTCCGCGCCGGCGAACGATTCCGCTTCGATGACATGCTTCACCGCCGGACGGGGCGCATCCGAATATCGGGCAATATACTGTTC
>NZ_JBFUHJ010000189.1:0-9699 GCF_056402455.1 Paenibacillus sp. P4_A7
GCATAGACACTTTGCTTATCGAACCCGCTTCTTCTTGCAATTCATTCATTCGTTTTTCTTGAAGCTGCGAGTTAATTGTGATAGTACTAATAGCATCGGTCACCCTATCCAGCTCGTTTTTCCCCATCAACGTCAAATCTACCATTTCCACTGATAGAGACTCACCTTGCTCTGTTGAAATGCGAACACTGCTTATTGCTTTCTCGATTTCATTTACACGTTGCTCTGCTGATCGAATGGTCAACATTTGTGCATCGATTGCTTCCTGTTGAAGCAAACGTGACAGCTTAAGCAGTCCAGAAACGGTTAGCACACCTGACAATTCACCATCCTTCGTCACAATAACGCAATCGTACAGAACACTATCATGACGGCTTAAGGCACTATCGATGAGCAGCTGTGGCGGATAATTATAATCAATTGTCAGAGGATCAGCATCCATAAGATTTGTTATAGGCTTGTCATAAAACAAATCCGCACTAAAACGATGTCCCAGCTTCAGAAAAAAACGATTTCTCATCAAAAGGCCGATTGGCAGCCTGCCATTATCACATACAACAACACATTCACATTCAGGATGCTGTTTAAAAGTAGAGATTGTCTCTCTGCATGTCTGTTCTGCTGATACGACTGGGACTCCTATTATGAAGTGCTGAAGACTAGCGGACTGGAGCTTGTGAATTAATCCCACTGTTTGCTTAGTAGCCTTGTTGGTATCGATATTCGGCTTAGCTCCATGCTCCAAAACTAATTCTGTCACAAGCACTCACCCTTCCTTATATTACCTCTTCTATTAATATAGGTCTGAAGGATCAAAACTATTAAAGAGAATTGTTATCTCATTGTTAAATTCGACAATTACTTTATGAAGATATTTGAATACTTCTTCTAGGAGCTGCTACTTTAGTATTATTTATTTTCCACTGATTCAATTATGTTGCGTTTCAATAATGCATAAGGTTAGTAATGCAGTGGAGTGATAAATTTTAAATATAATAAGTGAGGTTAATCTACTCGGATTTACTCGATGTTATTTCATGGTTATTTTACCGCTGATCGGTGGGAATTTTGTAGTCAATTTTACAGCCTCCCAATTGATATTGATATTAGCCCAAATTGGATATACTATAAGGATATTCATATTATATATTTTATATAAACGATTAAAATAATAGTATTTTCACCTATCTTTTAAAATATGAAACAGGAGGGATGTCCTATTGATAACACTATGGTTTTTCCGATTCTAACCGAAACGGACACCGTTCTTCCGGTTTATCTTACCAGCATCGGGCATTGGACTAACCAGGAGTCGACTGACCGCCCAGCCGGCTATCCGCATTTCCAATGGCTGCAGGTTATTTCCGGAGAAGGGGAGCTTCACGTTGGTGATCAAAAAATGACCGCACGCGCTGGCCAAGGCTTCTGCCTTTTTCCGAATGAGCCCCATCAATACTTCGCTACCCATGAGCCTTGGGATATTATTTGGATGAGCTTTAGGGGGGATTTATCAGAGCTGCTGTTTCAACAAGCTGGCATCACACAATCTGGCGTTTATTCAACTGCAGATCATGATATAATTGTGACCCACATGAAAAACATTTACGCGATGACACAATCTGGTCGAGCTTTTCTCGGTATTGAGTGTTCAAAGCTTGTCTATATGTTTTTGCTTGATTTAATGAAGGTGATTCTGGTTAGCTCCCTCTCGGTAGAACAAAACTATTTAAAGCTTAATCCGGTATTTCGATATATTGAAGCCCATCATAGCAAGCTTATAACGATTAAGGATTTAGCTAATTGTATAGATGTGACACCTCAATATTTGTGTTTACTTTTTCAAAAGGCCATGAAGATGCGTCCTATGGAATACGTCAACCGTGAACGTATCAATAGGAGCAAGGAGCTTATGTTCAACGAAAGCGATATTAAAATGCATGAAATTGCACATCGAGTCGGTTTTGACTCGCCTAGCTACTTCAGCTCCGTATTCAAACGGAATGAAGGGCTTAGTCCTGAGCAATTCAAAAAAATTCACGGCATGCGATAGGGAGTATATACGAAGTATTTTGCTTCGCAAAAATTTAAAGATTATGCTTACGAAGTATTTTTGCTTCGCAAAAATTTTAGGAGGTATCCTTATCATGACGAACAAACAACAAATCTTCTCCACTATAGATCAACATGCCGAGACATTCCGATCTATCTCACGTTCCATTGGCAATCGTCCTGAGCTTGGTCATGAGGAATATTTTGCTTCTGAGCTGCTTGTATCGGAGCTTATCCGACAAGGCTTCAGCGTTGAACGAGGAATACTTGGGATCGAAACGTCATTTATTGCAAGCTATGACTCAGGCAAACCTGGACCAACGGTCGGCTTTCTATGTGAATACGACGCACTTCCAGAAATAGGTCATGCTTGCGGTCATCATCTTATTTGTTCGATGAGTGTTGCTGCTGCTGCTGGACTAAAATCTGTCTTAGACAGCGTGGGTGGAAAGATTCGCGTATATGGAACACCTGCAGAGGAAACTCGCGGAGCCAAGGTTCCTATGGCGGAAGCTGGCTTGTTTGATGATTGCGACTTTGCGTTGATGGCACATCCCTATTATACATTCGAGAGGTCGGGCGAATCCCTTTCGTTAGATGCCATTCAATTTGAATTTAAAGGTGTCGCTGCGCATGCAGCTGCCAGCCCCCACGAGGGTATAAATGCTCTAGATGCCGTACTTCAGCTATTCAATAGCGTAAATGCACTGCGCCAACAAACACGAAGCGATGCTCGTATTCATGGGATTATTGATAATGGCGGGCAAGCACCTAATATCGTTCCGGATTATGCGTCAGCCAAGTTTTATGTACGTTCCGCCGCGCGTGCCTACACAAATGAACTTACAGCTAAAGTGCTACGCTGTGCAGAAGGTGCTGCTTTGCAAACGGGCTGCACTTTAAAAATAAATCATTATGAATTTTCTTATGATGAGCTGCTAACCAATGAGGCATTATCAGAGCAATTTAACGCAAATTTAATAGCATCTGGCATTCTTCCGGAAGATATTGAGTTTGGCAAAGATCACGGTTCGCTTGACCTTGGTAATGTATCTGTTCGCTGCCCGGCCATCCACCCTTACATAAAGGTCGTACAAGAGCGTTTACTGCTGCATACCAAAGCGTTTCGCGATGCGGCCATGACTGATTATGCACTAGATGGCATGCTGTTCGGAGCTAAAATGCTCGCTGCTACTGCTTACGATGTATTTACAGACTCTTCATTATTAAATCGTATTCGGTTAGAATTCGAACAGCAAACAAAGTAGACTGTTCATCGTTATCAGTATCGTATTTAACATCGTAATTAACGCGGGCAACTCCGCCTTATCAAGGGGGAAGCAATTGTGATCAATGACAATAATAGTAGTAATGATAATAACAATAATGTTGATGAGATCACACGGGTTTGTTTACTTGCCGGGAAGATCATTTTGCAAAATGGTGGGGAAACCTATCGCGTCGAGGATACGATGATGCGTATTGCAGCAGCGTATGGCCTCGACAACTCACATAGTTATGTGACGCCTACCGGCATTATTTTTGCAATAGACGGCTCTTCGCAGGTAACAAGACTTATTCGAATATCAGAACGTGCCACAAACCTGCTCAAGGTATCTATGGTTAATGATATTTCGAGACAAATAAGCAGCGGCACGCTTGCCGCAGGTGATGCCCATCGTCTACTTCTTGATATAGATCTAGTAGCTTATACTTATCCCATTTGGTTGAAGGTATTTGCTGCTGCTATTGCGAGTGGTTGTTTTCTTATTATGTTCCAAGGGAGTTGGCGAGATTTCTCAACGGTCTTCCTAACTGGAGGCCTCGGTTTTTTATTTCTCATCACGCTGCAGCGAGTCGTACATATTAAGTTTTTTGCCGAGCTTCTGACCGCTATGCTCATTGGTACAATATCCATGCTTTTCGTGCATTTCGAGATAGGCTATAACCTAGATAAAATTATTATTGCCTCTGTTATGCCGTTAGTCCCAGGCTTACTTATTACTGCCGCTGTAAGGGATTTAATGGCCGGACATCTGGTATCTGGACTATCCAAAGGTGCTGAGGCTTTTCTAACCTCGTTCGCCATCGGCTCCGGCATTGCAGCCGTGCTTTCCTTTTATTAACCGAAACGGAGGGGATTATCCTTGGGGATGATTGAACAGTTGATTACTAGCTTTATTGCATCAGCCGCTTTTGGAATTATCTTCAATGTACCGAAACGGACGCTTGCTCATTGTGGAACTGTCGGTATGATTGGCTGGCTAATCTATGTCATATGTACAGAGCTATCCTTAAATATAATTCCCGCAACGCTCATTGCTGCTTTTATTGTAACGATAGTTAGCCAGCTTTTCTCAAAGCAGTACAAAACACCGATTATCGTGTTCAACGTATCCGGTATCATTCCGTTAGTTCCCGGAGGAATCGCTTATGATGCGATGAGAAACGTTGTACTCAATCAATATAATATAGCTGTTCAACTAGCGGTAGAAGCCTTTATGATCTCAGGGGCGATAGCGATTGGTCTTGTATTCTCAGAGGTCATTAATCAAATCATTCGAAAAGTACCTACTCGTTCAAGCTGACTGGTTTTTCTATCGCATATCTTATACGCAGTTTGTGAATCATCTCTTGAATCTGTTCCGGTGAAGGCATAACCATAGTTAGTGCAGATTCCGCATTAGCCACATCTTCCAAACTCTGTTCACTTACAATGATACGCTTCAAAGCATCGGCGAACACCCTCCCCGTGTTTGGCCCCAAATTGGTCAGTTCCTCAAGGCTAGCCGTACTGCTGCCCGTGACAATAGGATGGTCGGAAGTAAGGCTGCCGACTGAGGCAAGTTCATAGAAGGAACGAACAAGCTCTGCCCTCTTTTGCCCCGAGCCCTCTGCAATAACGAATGCTTGTACAATAAAGGCGTGTGTTTGCCGCCTCTGTGCAATTCCACAAAATTTCAGTCCATTTATACTTAAATCAAAATCCCCCGGGCAAAAAGCTCCTTGTATTTCACCTTTATCAACCTGACAGCCGGATTCCTCCAAAGCCAGTTTAATTAAGTGATACATTCTCTCAAAGTCCTGATGAAAATGAAAGCTCTGAACCGATTCCTTTGGCATAATCAACGATATATTAATGACGCCAAGATCTAATGGAACAGCCGCTCCTCCTGAATTCCGCACCGCAACTGATCTGCCTTGTGATTTGAGCCAACGCTGCGCAGACTCCGCTGCCGGTAAACGGCTATCACGCAAGCCCATTACAAAAGCGCTTTGATGCCGCCAAATATGGCAAATCGCCGGTCCACCCTGTCCAGTGGTTCGGCATAGCAGCTCATCCAAAGCAAACGGATATAAAATATCATTTTGCGAAAAATCATCTAAACGATCCAGCAACAACATATTTCTAAATTGAAAACCTGTCGTTTTTTCCTCTACCCTATGCATATCATCCTACCTCTCTTTCAAGCCATCACCCGTCGCTTGTATCTCATACCCTATATTTTAACGATAAATGAAGCATCCTGCATCTCTTGCCTTTAATGTGCCCTTTCACTACAATGAAAGGTAAGGTTATTAGATGCCAAGGAGGAAGCTAAAATTGGAAGCCGTTAATGAAAAAGTCGCATATGAGAACCCATTATTATCGCTGCGAATTTTTCAGGCGACGCGCGGTCAAAGTGGATTTACGAATTGGCATTACCATAAGCAGCTCGAGCTGCTGCTTATTTTGGAAGGTAAGTTAGATATCTATGTAGAAGATAGCAGCTTTCATTTAACAGCCGGAGATGTCCTCTTATTAGGAGCCTCAGAACTGCACCGAGATCGCAGTCACAGCGAGCTTAATTATATTATACTGCAATTCGATTTGGAGCAATTTTTCGACCAAAGCACTATTCCATACATGCGCTATTTCTCAGAAACGCAAATGCCGCTTAGTAAAGCGAACTATATTTTTGAAGAAAATGTTTCTCTCAAGCAGCAAGCCGCTTCCTTTATTAGTCAAATACTTGAAGAAACAACAAGCAAAGAAACTGGATATGAACTCGCGGTCAGTGTTCTCATTAAACAAATTTTACTTCTATTACTGCGTAACGACACCCGCAAGKTACTGATTGAACAGGATAATTTTGACCGACTTCGTCTCAAACCAGTGCTTGATTATATTGAAAATCATTTAACTGAACGGATCCAAGTCGAAGAGGTTTGCAAAATTGCCAATATGAGTTATTTCTATTTCGTGAAATATTTTAAAAAGACGATCGGCTTGTCCTTTACGGAATATGTCAATTATCGCAAAGTGAAATGGGCGGAACGCATATTGCTTACGAAGGACCTTAGCATTTCGGAGGTTGGAGAACGAATTGGCATGCCCAACATGGCACATTTCTACAAAATGTTCAAAAAGTATAACGATTGCTCACCAAAACAGTTCCAACGTAAAATGCTCGTATGGAACCGTCAATAATGCAATAGCTAAAACATGTGCTTCCTTCTAGTATGAAAAAGACTCGTTCTCCCTATACTTTCGGAGTAACGAGTCTTTTTGGCATAACAAGCTTATAACCTACGCCTCTAATCGATTCAATCTGTACGGACTGCTGTCCAAGCTCAAGCTTCTTACGGAGCGAGCTGACATGAACATCGACTGTTCTTTGCCCGCCAATATAATCAAAGCCCCACACAACGTTCATCAGGTCATCACGTGTAATAACCATACCCGGACGTTGTACCAAGTAGAGCAGCACTTCAAATTCCTTCGGTCTTAGCGGTATGGACTCTTCGTTAAGTATTACTTCATATTTCTCGGGATAAATCGACAGATCACCAGCTGTGATTACTTTTTCTGTTGATTGAATCTGCTGTTTGCTTTCATCAAGCTGAGTCCGCCGCAATACGGCTGATACCCGAGCGAGCAGTTCCGCTACGCCAAACGGTTTCGTAATATAATCGTCTGCTCCATGCTTCAGTCCCTGAACGACCTCTTCCTCTGCATTGCGCGCTGTTAAAATAATAACAGGCGTACGCACACCATTTTGGCGAAGCCGATTCAAAATTTCGAATCCATTCATTCCAGGAAGCATGATGTCCAGTATGATCAGATCAAAGCTTCTTTGCAATGCTGTTTGCAAGCCTTGCCCGCCATGGTCAATAACCGTTGTTTCATAACCCTCTTGGGTTAAATTATACGACAGAAGTCGTGCTAACGTCGGTTCGTCTTCAATTACGAGCACTTTATGCAACATGTTTACCTCCAGCTTGGCAAATGCCGCCAAAGAGCGGCATTTACTTTTTTATACTTACAATACTATGAGTTTATCATGCTTTCATGAAGAATAGGTAAACCTTTTTATTGCAGAACAGGCAATTCGATAATAAAGGTCGATCCGCTACCCACAGTACTCGTTACAGAAATGGTACCTTTATGCAGTTCTACCAAATGCTTAACAATAGATAGTCCTAGCCCTGTGCCACCTGAACTCCGTGAACGAGCTTTGTCAACACGATAAAAACGTTCGAATATTCGAGGCAAGTCCTTCTTAGGAATGCCTATGCCGGAATCACTAATTTCAATATGAATATGGTCCTCGCCCTTGCCTTCTATCTTGATGGACACTTTTCCGCCTTCCGGCGTATAATTAATGCCGTTTGAGAGCAAATTCATAATAATCTGACGGAGACGATCCTCATCCGCCTCCACATACAAGCCTCGTTCAATGTTCATATGAACAGTTATTTTTTTGCGTTCCGCTTCAGCCTCCAATAGTTTAACCGTCTTGGACACGAAGGAATCCACTTCTACTGGCGAGAAAACAAGTGGAACACGGCGAGATTCGACCTTGGAGAGTTCTAAAATATCTCCAATCAATCGGTTTAAACGATCACTCTCATCATATATGATTTGTAAAAAGGAACGTGTCGTTTCTTCATCTTTCACTGCTCCGCCAAGCAAGGTTTCAGCAAAGCCCTTTACCGCCGTTATTGGCGTCTTGAGTTCATGGGAAACGTTAGCAACGAATTCGCTGCGCATACGCTCCAAGCGACGAATTGCGGAAACATCCTGCAGCACGAGCAGTACGCCAGTAAATTCGTCGCTATCTGTAAGTACAGGTACTAGATTTAGTTCAAGCAATCTCTCCTCTGGAAAATAAAACGTAATTTCCTCGCGTAAATGCTCCTTTCTCGTAAGTCCCTCTTGTATCATTTGCAATAATTCATACTGCTGCTTCGCTTCAGCGAAATGACGCCCAACGAGCTCCGGTGCTGAGAACCCCAATACTTCCTCTGCTCGCCTGTTCATAAGTAATATCTGTCCACCGCGGTCAATCATTACGATTCCATTGATCATGTTATCAAGTACACTTTCGAGCTGACTCTCATTTTGTTCAATTCGTGTCATTTGTACATGCAAGCTATCTGCCATTGCATTAATAGCATGTCCGAGCTCTCCAATTTCATCATGCTTCATCACTTTCACGCGCGCGCTGTAATCTCTATTTTGTATCCGTTTCGCTACCTTAGTGATTTGTTCTAGCGGGCGAGTCATGCTAAGGGCAACCCTGTAGCTAATGACGGCAGCAATTAGAAACAACACAAGCAAGCCGCCAGCTAACACAAACGTTAGGTTGCGGATACTTTGCTCTACCTCATTCAGATTCATAGCAAGCCTAATAAAATACGGGGCTTCACCAGGTTTAATTTCTACTGGTACCGCTACATAAATCATATTTTTATTGGCTGTTTCACTTTCCCTAATGACCCGGCCAGTCCCGCTCTTCAGCGCTTCCGCTATTTCTTTACGGGCAAGGTGGTTGTTCATTTTCTTCGGATCCCAATCGGAGTCACCCAGCACGACGCCATCATCGCGTATAAACGTTACACGTGCACCAGTGTATCCTTTGAGCTCCTTCGCCTCTGACGTATAATAATTAAAAAGTGATGACAGTTCGCCCGTCTCCCAGTCCATCTTTGCAGTAATAATCCGCATTTCTCTAACCATATTTTCTTCAAGCGCCTTGATATGATTGTCCTTGTATGATTTCGCCATTAATATTCCCGCAGCGCAAACGGACAACGCAATCATTCCAATCATTATGAGTGTCAGCCTCGTGCGAAAACTATTCATCCTGTTCACTCTCCTATTCAATCATTGTATTACGGGTATTTCGACTCCCCTTTACATACAACGTTTATCCTACACTCGTGGGCATCGTTCCGCTAGCCTTGCTTTTGTTAAGTTTTTGTAAAACGTAATGATGGAGCGTTGCTAAAGGCTGCTGAATAAGGATAGATAGTACAACAGGTACAGCAGACAGCGGACTAAAATAACCGAGTGCAAGCACGATACCTAGCGAGATATTTCGCATGCCTGTCGCATACGAAACCGTAACCTGCTGCTCAAAGCTGTGAAACTTAGCTGTACACACATAGCCAAGCGCGTAACATAAACCGACTAGGACAATTACAAGCGGTACAATTACGAACATATCATCCTTAAGCTGTTCGATATGTGGCGCTATAGCAGAAGCATTTAGTGCTACTACTGCGACAAAGCATAGCTTTGAGATTGGCGCCGTGAATGGCTGAACGATACCTTGGATGCGTCCTTGACTGAGCTGATTCAGTCCCACACCAATGATCGTAGGA
>NZ_JBFUHJ010000190.1:0-9665 GCF_056402455.1 Paenibacillus sp. P4_A7
TTGAAGCAGGAGAGCATGTCTCCATTGAGCTAGGTGAAGCCACTCCAAAGGCTTTAGTTAAGGGCACTCAAGGTTCTGTTGCAATTCCTGTTACGACTGCTGGCATTAAGGCAGGTGAATCCCTGTCGGTTACWGTGAAAAACAGCGCTGGTAGCGAACAAAACTTTGCAATAACAGGAGAAACGGTACAAACGAATAGATTGACTGTTTCGATAACCGTTCCGGCTACAGCTGAGAAAGGGGAGTATCGAGTAGAAATTGGTTATGGCAATACGGCGAAGACGACCCATTTTCAAGTTTCGGAGCCTGGAACCAATCCCCCTTTGGGAACGAATACAGGGTCAATCGACAACAGTCTGAAAGTAACTCTTTCTCCGCAGAAGCTGAAGGAGCTGTTGGAAGCCGCAGAGCCGGATGAAAACGGACTTGTAAACATCGTCCTGGATTATTCCGAAAATGAAGCGATCAAGGACGTTCAAGTGACCTCTATGAATGTAAAGGAATGGCTGTCCAATTTGGATAAACTCGATTATATAATTATAGAGACCGCTTTTGGAACAATGAAAGTGAATAGAGAATCGATCGATAAGCTTGCAACTAGTGCGACCGATCAAATCACTTTTGTTATCCGGAAAGGAAGTATCATCATCGAGTGTCTGGTCAATGGCAAGCTGATCGAGTGGTCGGACGACGAGCATCCACTTATTGTTGAAATGAAGCATGACAGCAAGCCGGGGGAAATCAGTGATTACATCGTTGCCTATCGTGAGATCGAAGGGATAAAAACACTCCTTCCCCAAAGCGTATACTCGAACGGTAAAGTGGTGTTTTGGACCGCACAAAGCGGAACATTCGATGTTATTTATAATGAAAAGCATTTTACAGACACGAAYGGGCATTGGTCTGATCAAGCAGTGAAGTATATGGCTGCGAGGGATGTAATCAAAGGGGTAGGAAATCAAATTTTCTTGCCTGATGCTGCGGTTACTCGAGCGGATTTTGTAGCTATGCTTGTCCGGATGTTGGGGCTTAAGGGATCGAACAAGGATTCTTTTAGTGACGTGAACAGCAGCGATTATTACTCGAATGAGGTAGCAATCGCCAAATTTCTAGGGATTATTAAGGGCAGGGGAAACAATACGTTCGGAGCCAAAGAACAAATAACCCGCCAGGAAATGTTCACAATATCAGAGCGGGCCATGCAAGAGATGAACATGTTGGAAGGAAAAGCAGGGGATGCTGAGCTAGGACAGTTTAAGGATGCTAACGAAATATCTAGCTATGCACGAGACAGTATCTCAGCTTTATATGAGAAGGGTCTTGTAAATGGGCATGAAGGTAAGTTATATCCTAGCAAACATGCTACCAGAGCTGAAGCTGCACAATTTCTTATGAATGTGCTTGTGAAGTTGATCAAATGATTAGTCCAAAGGTTGTCGTACAGCATAAAATGGGTGGTTAGAAAAATCAACGTCCAATAATAATAACCGTCCGTTTGCCAKTCATTGGGCAATCGGACGGTTTTTTAATAGCTATTTGTTATTTACCGCCATTCTGAGAACCAGTGGGCTTCAAATTTTTATGATGCTCCATTCGCCATTGAATGGGGCTTGTACCATGTTTTTTCTTGAATAGCCTGCTAAAGTAATGAATGCTCTGATAGCCTGTTCTATCTACTATTTCCTGTACGCTCATTCTGCTATTGGAGAGATAACCGATGGCGGCATTCATCCGCAAGTCATTTAAGTATTGGAATGGAGTTATCCCTGTGTATTCTTTAAACATACGTATTAAATAGGATGGATTGAGGTGAACTAGCTCGGATAACATTTGTAAAGTGATTTTCTCCCAATAGCTTGCTTCCATCCAACGTATAAGCATTTCAATCGTTTCTTTGGCTGGAGCCTCCCGATTAATTGAATCAAGGCTTCTTCCGCTATCCGCCTGTTGCTCGTAGGTTTGTACAACATGATCGATCAACGCAATAATTGTCTTAATGTCGGAGATGGATATCTGATTGAACAACTCCGGTTGGCGTTGTGCCCATTCTGATGTTATAAGCTTGGACAAGTCACCAATACGRTTAGCGATCATACTCAATTCAGAAAAATTATTGTTTAAGTTGACCTGGATATGGTTCCAGACATTACATTGGTGGAATCCAGGGAAAGAGATCATATTGTTCTTTTCAATCTCCCAGTAGAAATAACTATAATGTTTAGAGACACAAACTAATTTATGGAAAGTGTTAACGGGAATAAGCACGATAGCTGGACCATCTATGACATAAATTTGAGAAATGAAATTGAGCTGAACTTTACCTTCGGATATATAAAGCACTTCATGGTGATTCGGATGAATGCCTCCTAGTAGATCTGCAAACGGAGGTGTGGATCGATAGTCTCGCATAGGATGTGAAGTAGTGTCGTAGCCATAGCACCGAATATGCATTTGCTCAACTCCCGTTATATTCTGCTGTCAATTAAAGGTATTCAAATGAACATGAAGTAAATAGAAACGTGGTGTGGGATAGCGTATGTGGTTAAAATTGTATCATATGTACCAAGGGGGCGTACATAACAAATGGTCGCAAATATATAGAGAATTAAACCAGCATCCATTCAGATATCAATAAAATGCAAACGGTTACGGAAATGGGTTAGCAACATAAGGTTTTGACGCATGTTAGGAGTACGCATGAACAATATCTACTACAAAGACGAATCCTTTTATACCATGTAAACTTATGATAGTGTTTAACCATAAATAGGGAGGGTCAAAAAATGTATCCAAAAACGAAAAAAACTGTATTATCGATTATCGTACTATCTGTATTACTATTGCTTGCTGCTTGCGGAAAAAATGTCAATAATGTGGGAACTAATGAAGGAAATGTGGGGACGAATGGAGATTCTGCGCTCGAAGAGACGTCAGCTGTCTATGACAACGGCTTGCCTAAGGATGAAAAGGTAACTTTGAAAGTAGGATTTCTGGAAGCCGGATATGGTCGGGAATGGTTTGATCATGCAGTCAAGCTATTTACGGAGAAATATCCGAACGTAACGTTCGATATTACGGCCTCACCAAAGATCCCTGACATGATCAGCACGAAAGCTGCTGCAGGCGACGATAAGGATATGTTCGATATCCTTTACGGATTGGCTTATACCGAATATGTAGATGCCAATAAATTGGAACCGCTTACGGATATATTCCAAATGTCGCCGACTGACGGACAAGGCAAGAAGTTAGACGAGTTGATCGTCCCTGGCTACAACGTTCCAGATCAGTATTACAAAGGAGAAAACTGGCTTTTCCCTATTGCCAACTATATCGGGGGCATGTTCTTCGACCAAGCGTTATTCGAAGAGAACGGCTGGAATCAAGCGCCGAAGACATATGATGAGTTCCTTGCGCTGTGCGAAGCAATTAAGAGCAAAGGTATCGATCCTATCGTATATTCTGGCTTACACAACTACGCCATCTTTGCTTTCGATACGAAGGTATTCGAGCTTGCGATGGATAATGGAAACAAGGAATTCCGCAGCCAATTCGAGAATTATACCGGTTCGGAATTTACGTCAGCTGAGAATATCGAAGTGCATAATAGATTGTACGATATGGGCAAAAAGGGATATATCAGCAAGCAGAGCGTCGGTATGAACCATACTCAATCGCAAATGCTTGCCCTGCAAGGTAAAGCGGCTATGGTGCCATCCGGTGACTGGATTGAGAACGAGATGAAGGAATCGGCACCGGAAGGCTTTAAGTGGGGTTATATGGCCGTACCATTCTCCAACAACCCAGAAACTCCAATTCATATTAACAATGGTCTCAGCTATGCCTTCCAGCTGTGGGCGAATAAGCCGGATCTGAGTAAGCAATGGTCTAAGCACTTTCTATTATCTCTGATGACGAATGAAGTCCAGCAGATTCTGGTGGACAAGGGGGGAGCGTTCCCGCTTAGGAAAGATTATATGGATGATCCGGCGCGAGCTGAGAATATGAAGCCACTTCAGAATTCTATTGCGTCTTACATGAAGGAGAATAATGTTTTATTGGAACTGAAGAATCGTAAAGTGGTTTTGAGCTCACCGGATTTTGCTACAGCATATAAGGTTATCTTGGATAATACGGCTCTGATCTTGACAGGGCAGAAGGAACCTTTGCCGATCCTAGAGGAAGCCGAGAAGCTGCTTCGTAAGGCAGTCGAGGAAGAGGGAAAGGGAAAGTAACCAATCTGTAATCCAAAAGCCTAAGACTAGGAAATACTTGTGCGATGCAGACCGCTGACCAGATGGACAGCGGCCTGTATTGTGACTTAGAGGGGAGTGATACCGAAGTGAGATCGACTGCTTACAACAAAACGAACATACAGAAGGCAATCTTCCTGACGATAGTGGTATTGCCGCCATTCGCCGCCTATTTGCTGTTTACGCTGTATCCTAATATCCTATCTGTTTATTATTCGTTTCTAGATTGGAATGGCATTGGCTCGAAGACATTTATTGGTTTTGATAACTACGTCAGGCTATTCAAGGACCCAGTTGTCTTACGCTCTTTGGAGCATAATTTGATTTTACTGGTTACTGTCATTCCGATTACGCTAATCCTATCGCTCGTTCTGTCGGATTTGCTGGTCAATCGGAAGTATAAGGAGAACGGGTTCTACAAAGTGTTATTTTTCTTTCCAAACGTATTGTCGCTTGTGGTCATTGCTCTGGTCTGGTCCTTTATCTACGATGGGACATTCGGTTTATTGAACGGTCTGCTCCGACTGCTCGGCTTCGAGGATAATCATAACTGGCTTGGCAGTGAGAATACAGCGCTTGCGGCTATGGTTCCGCTTTATGTATGGTGTTATGTCGGCTTCTATGTCGTTATTTTTATTAATGCGATGAACTCTATTCCGAAGAATATCTATGAATCTGCGATTCTGGACGGGATCAGTAGCTATCAACGATTTACGAAGATTACACTGCCCCTTATCTCCGGAGTGATTCGTGTAGGTACGATCTTCTTAATGCTTAACGTGATTAAAGGATTTGAATATATGTTCATTATGACCAAGGGCGGTCCAGGTGGGTCAACTGAAGTTATCTCGCTATATATGTTCAATCTGGCATTCGGATCCCCAAGCCAGGGGCAGCACTTCTATGGGTATGCCTCAACAATAGGAATGTTTATTTTCGTAGTTTTGGTATCGCTTAAGGTTGTTGTAGACAAGTTTTTCTCAAAAGATRGCGTAGAGTTTTGAAAGGCGGGTTTTCATGAAAAACGGGTTAGCTTCTCTATTGTGGCGCGTCATCTTGTTCTTATGGGCAGTTACCATCATGCTCCCATTAATCTGGATTGTTTATCAATCGCTAAAGACTAATCAGCAATTTTTTGCCGATATTTGGGCGTTGCCTGATACGCTTCAATGGAATAACTATATGAAAGCCTGGACGAAGCTGGGCGTGGGCAAGTCGATGCTCAATACCGTCTATTATGTCGGACTAGGTCTGCTCATAAGTTTGGCGGTCTCGGCGTTGAATGCTTATGCCTTCACACGTATGCAGTGGAAGCTGCGGGGATTGTTATGGAGCATCATTATGCTGTCGCTCTTCCTACCGGGCATTAATATTCTTGTCCCACAATATACACTGATGAGATCATTAGACCTGACTAACAGCTTGAACGGTCTTGTTTTGCTTGCCAGCTTGCCGCTAGGCGCTTTCGAGCTGCTGTTGCTGGGAAGCTTCATGCAGTCACTGCCGAAAGAACTGGAGGAGAGCGCATTTATTGACGGTGCCACCTTGTTTCAAGTAGTACGTAAAATTATAGTGCCGTTAGCCATGCCAGGGATTGTGACAATCGCAATCTTTAAGTTCGTCGCCTTATACAACGACTTCCTTGGTCCGTTTATTTTTCTGAGTGATCCTGACAAATACACGGTCAGCATCAATATGTACGCGGCGAATGCAATGATGGAGTATAAGGCGGACTGGGTGACACTTCTAGCCGGGCTTGTCATTACTATTACTCCGACTATATTCATCTATATGCTTTTCCAACGTAGAATTATCGAAGGTGCTACGCTTGGCGGTGTTAAGGGCTAAGCAGAAGCACAAAATGCACCTGTGTGAAGGATTCATGAGGGAATCTATTCCGTTCATGAGCTATTCACAAGGTGCATTTTATGGTTTGCAGTGTAAAGTATAGCGGCTGTCTCCGGAAGTACCTACCGCCACTACCCTACCCGCTATCTCATCTCCCGGGAATCCGGGGGACGTTTAAAAGCCTCTGAGGAAAAGAAACTCCAGAGGTTTTTTGGTTCATATTTATCATCGCTGATAAACAAGTGGGAAATGCTCTCCTGCTAATATTTCACCAGGTTGGATGTCAACATATTGCAGCATAGGGTGATGTTTATCTGGTACATAACGGGTATGGCCCGGCATGTAATGAACGGCGATCGCACGTCTTTTTAACTCTGAACGGTTATGCGGGCTGCCGTGCCAGGTCAAGGAGTGATGGTAGCCCACCTGCCCTTTCTTGATCTCGAACGGAACGGCCTTTACCTCTGCACCTGAGGGAAGCTGGTCGGGTTGACGGTGAACCGGCATGAAGGAGTCATCGGCCGACAAATATTTCTGATGGTTGCCCCATTTATGGCTCCCAGGTACCATCCACATACAGCCGTTTTCTATGATTGCATCATCTAATGCTACCCATGCGCTTATTAGATCTGCTGGTTGAATGATCGGCCATAATGGATGATCCTGATGCCAAGCTGTCGGTCCTCCAGTAATCGGCGGCTTGTATTGAATCTGATCATGCCAGATGCGCAGCGTATCGGTCTGACACAGCTGAGCGATCTCTTCGCAAATCCGTTGATTATGCGCATGCTGCAAGAAGGCATCACTAGCCATCCATATATTTACGATCTGTACAACCTTGTCGTTCACAACCATTTTCATCCCGTCATACGGCGAATCTGATTGTTCATTCATATTGCGATTCAACACGGGAGGTCTTACTGACTTTCCTTCCATGACCAAATCCAGCTCTTCTCGCAACAATTCAACCTCACTGTCGCTAAGCACAATATCCCCTTTCAGAAAGCCATTCTGTTCAAATTCTTCTACCTGCGCTGCATGAAGCATTTGCATTCCCCTCCATTGATCTATATTCATTCCGAGTGATATATTGAGTATACAAATTGGCAGTTAGTCTGTATTTCCACGAACCTATGAGACTTTTACACTTTTCCCCTATTGCTGACTCTAGGAGTGATCGATCGTGAATTTGGGTTCTATGCTCACCTTGTCACCAGTCATTAATTTTGCTCGACGTGACACGGTTGGAGCTGATGTATTCTGGGGACCAAGAACGATTCCCGATTGTCAGTTTTTTTATGTGATCGATGGAGAAGCCGAGCTTCTTATTAATCAGGAGCGTTATCGGATTTCGCCTGGACAATGTGTGTTCTTTGGTGCCAACTGTCCGCATCAATTAACTGCATTAACGGTCATAACCTTTTATAGCATTCATTTTCAATGGACTCATACGTCTCCGGAGCCCGTCCACCCAGCGTATCAGATAAAGAATTGCACAATACAGGAGCTATCCAGCAAGGCGGATGTCTATGAGCTGGAGGTTCCCTTGTTTGRTATGATCACGATCCCACACTGGTTCGAGGCTCCAGAGATGGAGCAGGTGCTATGGCGTATTGCCAGAGAATATCAATGGGAGAAGCCGGGCTACCCTTTTATGCTAAGGGCTCTTTTAATGGAGCTCATCTCGATTCTCGTCCGTCATCTTACGGATCGATCGTCTTCGAAGTTAGGCAAGATTGAACCCGCATTAGCGCTTATGCGTGATAACCCTGAGCAGGAGTGGACCGTGGAGTATCTTGCTTCGCTATGCGGATACCATCCCACGCATTTCACGAAGATATTTAAGGAGGAGACGGGAAGAACACCTAAGCAGTATATGATTTCGGAGAAAATTAAACGGGCCAAGCAGCTTCTGCTTGGCGGAGAAACGCTTGATGTTATTGTAGACAAATTAAATTACAACAACGTCCATTACTTTAGCCATCAGTTCAAAAAAGAAACGGGATTAACCCCCAGTGTTTTCCGACAACAGGGTAATCGGGAGACGCTGCTCTAGTAAATGGGTAGCTGTTCGTCCAAAGAATCGGATTTGCTCCATCGAGGAGGTTCGCATCTATTTTTTAAGTCTTCGATAAGCCTACGGGGTGCCAACCTAGTAGGTTTATTTGTTTTTGGCTGTAAAATGATTGGATTATACCTCGATTTACTACCGATTGGCTGAAGGGTGGAGGGGGATTACAACGAATGTGATAAGTAGTATCTTATCTCCATGTAGTACCTTATCACCTGGCTGTTTTGAGGTGAGTTTTAATTAACCTCACATTCTGAAACTAACGAGCGTTTTTAAGGAAAAAGAGGTATTTTAGTTTCAGAATCTGCAGCTAAWTCACTGAAAGAGGTTGCTGTTCGAGCAAACCCAGCATTTAAGTTCATTCTCTGAAACTAGCTAATGTTTTCCAYTGTCGCTACCTCATTTAGTTGCAAATATTGAAACTACGCACTCGTGCTGCGGAATAGCAAATTAGCCGGCAGATGTTATGTTCACTAAACTTAACGCCATCAACGTGTTCCGACAACGGGGAAGTGGGAGATGCGGGACTAGCAAACGAGCAGTTATTAGTACAACGATCTTGTAGCTATCCGTACAAAGATCATGCTCCTCAATCCTGCTCATCTCTGTTGTTACTAACCGAACGTTTTTCCTCAGACAAGCATTCAAAAAAAACACTTTACAAAGCCCACGCGGTATCATATATTCTACTTATGAAATGTTTCCTTAGGTAAACTTTGTGTCGTTAAGTAAAGTTAAATTTTTTTATTAATTATTTTGCATTAAGGCAAAATAATTTCCTTATATTAACACGGAGGTGGATGGTTAATGGCACTTGATCCAAATCGGCAGATTTCAAGAAGAAGCATACTTAAGGTTGGAGCAGCTGGCATATTGGGTGTGCTCGGAAGCAGTTTTTTAAGTACAGGTGCTCTATTTGGAAAGCCTGCTAATGCTATGGGCAAGGATGGCATGCACCATGCGCTCAAAGAGCAGATGAAACACGGGATGGCGCATGGTTACGACCCGGGCACAGACTCAACGCCGGGGCTGGAAGCGGCTGTTAAGGCATTAACAAATTTCGATTACGGGGTTGTAAGTACGTCTTCAGATGGCAGAACCATTAGGGAATACGATATTCAAGCATGGGATGAGGAGGTTGAAATAGCGAAAGGTATCAAGTTTCCAGGGTGGACATTTAACGGTACGATTCCTGGACCAACTTTACGCTGTACGGAGGGGGATATCGTACGGATAAAGTTCGGGAATGGCTCGGCACATCCTCATTCGATGCACTTGCATGGCATTCATCCGACAAATATGGATGGATTGGAACCAGTTCCAACTGGCGGGGAATTTGTATATGAATTCGTTGCAAAGCCAGCAGGCCTGCAGCCTTATCACTGTCATGTTCCTCCATTAGCTAGACATATTCATAAAGGTCTCTACGGTCATTTCATTATTGACCCTAAGAAGCCAAGGAAACCGGCAAAAGAGTTAAGTATGGTTATGAA
>NZ_JBFUHJ010000191.1:0-9610 GCF_056402455.1 Paenibacillus sp. P4_A7
TTTCAGGAATTTGGAAGGAAGTCGGTTGGGGAACGATCATTTTTCTGGCGGCATTGTCCGGCGTCAATCCGGATCTGTATGAGGCATCCGTGATCGATGGTGCTAACCGCTGGAAACAGATTGTTCACATTACGCTGCCAAGCTTGCTACCGATCATATCGATTTTGTTAATATTGAATTTTGGCAGTATGATGAGCGGTGGTTTCGACCAAGTGTTTAATATGTACAACCCGATGGTTTATGAAAGCGGCGATGTTATCGATACCTACGTTTACCGGATCGGGCTGACGCAAGGGCAGTATAGCGTGGCAACCGCAATCGGGTTATTCCTAAACGTAATCAATTTTGTTCTTCTTATCGCGGTAAACAGCGCGGCCAAAAAAATGAACGGACATGGCATTTATTGAGGTGATTGAATAATGGTGAGATCTACGAGTGTTTCCGGCAAAATATTTGACATACTGAACATCATTTTCTTAGTTTTCATGGCTTGTATTATGCTTTACCCGTTCTGGCATGTACTTGTGGGATCCGTACTGCCATATGAAGAAGCAGTAAAAACGAGCTTTAATATCCTTCCGCGAAAAATTTCCTTTGAAGCATACGAATACGTATTTTCGAAAAATACGATTCTTATGTCGGTTGCGGTTTCCGTATTCGTTACGGTTATTGGTACGTTATACCAGCTTTTTATTACGGCTATAGCGGCATATCCGTTGACGAAGCAAGATCTTCCGGGTAGAACCACTATCTTTCTCTTTATCATATTCACGATGTTTTTTGGCGGTGGGCTAATTCCTTATTACTTGCTAATCAAGAGCCTTGGGATGGTAAACAGTTTGGCCGTTATGATCATTCCGGCAGCGTTAAGCACTTATAACTTGATCGTGCTCAAAACATTCTTTCAAAACATCCCAATTGATCTGGAGGAATCAGCAAAAATCGATGGGGCTGGTTATATGAGAGTGTTCTTCCAGATCATAATCCCCTTATCGGTTCCGGCTCTGGCAACTATCGCATTATTTATCGCGGTTGGGCAATGGAACAACTGGTACGTTCCGATGTTATTTCTTAACGATAAGGGGCTATGGCCGTTAGCGATGGTGTTAAGGGATGTTCTGATTAATAACAATATGGAATTGACCCGCAGCGGCAGCTTCGTAAGCAAAGAATTCATGCTGGGAGACACCATTAAGAATGCGATTGTGATGGTTTCCGTTATTCCCATCATCATTGTATATCCTTTCATTCAGAAGCACTTTGTGAAAGGGGTGATGATTGGATCAATTAAGAGTTGACAGTCAAATCACTAGAATGTATTAATTATTCATTAAAGGGGAGTAGTGAACAACATGTCGATTAGAAATAAAGGTCTCAGTTTATTCCTTGCAATTGTGTTGTTATTAGTTGGGGTTATTACAGGATGTGGAAATAATAATGGGGAAAGCAAAGCGGGTGAGTCTGCTCCACCTGCAAGCGCAGCAAGCCCTAGTTCTAAACCAGTCGTTGAAAATGCAAAGCCTGTTGAATTATCCGTATTTAGTTGGATGTTCGAGGGGGCGGACTCTCAGGATTCTCAAATCTATAAGCATTTGCAGGAAAAGCTCAACATCCGCTTGAAGCCGATTACGGCTTCGTGGAATGACTGGGAAGAGAAGCTGAACGTGATGATTGCCTCCGGGGAGATGCCCGATGTATTTGTTTCCTACGGCGTTGACCGTCCGGTTCAATACCGTCAGTGGATTAAAGAGAGCATGCTACTTCCGCTTTCTGATTATTCGGAGCAGTATCCGAATATGAAAGCGTCGCTGGCCAACTTTGAACATTTAGCAAAAACGACCGACAACAAGCATTATTCGCTCCCTATATTCAATGAATCCGGAAGTGGCAAGATGGCGGTGAGCGGGCACAATATTCTGATTCGCAAGGATTGGTTGGATAAGCTAAATCTAGAAATGCCAAAGACGATCGATGAGTTCTATGCGGTTGCTAAGGCGTTTGCCGTTGGTGATCCGGACGGCAATAACAAGAAGGATACGTACGGTTATTCCTCCAGCGCTGGAGGGATTTGGTGGCAATATCCGCTGTTCAACGCTTTCGACATGAGCACTGATAGGTGGGAGAAGAAAGATGGGCAATGGGCGCCGGAAGTGATTTCCGATGAAACGAGAGACGGGCTTGCTTTTCTAAACCAGCTTTACAAGGAAAAAATTCTTGATCCTGAGTTTATGTTGAATACAGACGATCAGAAAATCGAGAAATTCATAACGGGCAAAGTCGGAATCATGATTCATAACGCAAATGCGACCTTCTATAATGATTTTTATGATAAGTTCAAGCAGGCAAATCCCGATGCCGATCCGAAGTCGATTTTCACATGGGTAGGCACCTTGGTAGGGAAAACAGGCGCTCAGCGGATGGATGGCTTCAATAACTTCTGGGCGGCAACGTCCGTGAATGCCAATATCTCGGATGAGAAAAAGAAAAAGGCATTGGAGCTGTTGGACTACCTGCTCTCGAGTGAAGGGCAGCAGCTTATGATAAATGGCATTGAAGGGGTCCACTACAGCAAAGACGGAGATAAAATCACACCTATCATGACGGCTGAAGAAAAGGGCAAAGACAAAGCCTTTTCATTAAAAGCATTGGTTTCATGGAATTCGGACTTCCTCGCCGACAGTACGCCGAATAAAGAGGATATTGTCGCAATGGCAAAATCGACAGGCGACTTCGCCGTTCCGAATCCGTTAGCCTACTTAAACATTAATCCAGAGGAACTGGATCCGAGTATTTCAAGCCAGCTGAATGATTTGGTAAATGAAAAATTCGTAAAGATAATTGTAGAATCCAAGGACGTTTCTGCGGATTTCGCTTCCTTTAAGGAAGAGTGGTTGTCTAAAGGCGGTACGAAAGTGATTGAAGTAACGAATAAGCAAGCACAAGCGGAAGGTCGCTAAATCCGCAAGAATCGAGGTTGTTGGAATGACAAAGTATAAGGATTTTCAGCCAGGCGAATTGTGGCTGGATACGAATGGAAAGCCTATTCAGGCGCATGGCGGCAGTATATTATTCGATAACGGTATGTATTACTGGTATGGAGAGAATAAAGACGGCCCGAACTGTTTAGGTCGGATCGGTATTCAGCGCGTAGACATAATTGGCATATCCTGCTACTCTTCAAGCGATTTATACAACTGGGCATTCGAAGGCATCGTGTTGCCTGCGGTTTCCGATGATCCGAGTCACGACCTTCACCCGTCTAAAGTGGCGGAGCGTCCGAAGGTTCTGAAGAATGATCGGACCGGCCAATATGTCATGTGGATTCATGTCGATAATGAGGACTATACGATGGCTAAAACCGGTGTAGCCGTAAGCGATAATCCAGCGGGACCATTTGTATACGTGGGAAGCAAGCGTYCTAACGACGTGGATAGCCGGGATATGACATTATTTAAAGACGATGATGGAACGGCGTATGTCATTCATTCGTCTGACTGGAACAAAACCCTGATCATATCGAGGTTAACGGATGATTACACAGATTTGAATGGCGAGTTTACGAAAGCGTTCATCGACCAGTCCCGGGAAGCGCCGGCGGTGTTTAAACATGCGGGGAAGTATTACTTGTTATCCTCGGGTTGTACGGGGTGGTATCCCAATGCCGCTCTCGTTGCCGAGTCGAATCAGATGATGGGACGGTGGGAGCTCAGGGATAATCCGTTAAGCGGACCGAATGCCCGGAAGACGTTCTATGCGCAAAGCACGTATGTGTTTCCTGTCCAGGGATTGGAGAATAGCTTTATTTTTATGGCTGATCGATGGCGACCGGAGGAGCTTGCGGATTCTAGATATGTATGGCTTCCTATTACTTTTATGGACGATGGGATAGAAATCAAGTGGGCGGATCGCTGGGATTTGAATACGTTTCGAAAATGAATATATGAATGAAGGCCGTTCCTCAATAGGAGGAGCGGCTTTTTGTTATTGAGCTGAATTAGCCGTTCACAATCTCTAACTTGTTTATTCCTGGTAGTTTAGTCCAATAGGAAGGCGATCTGTAGATCACTTTCACTTTTGGTGCCTCTGCTTTTTATTCTAATGATCCATGGTAAGCGTACTTGCATTTGTGGTGGCATGGACTAAAAATTCTAAAAAAAACAAATGAAAACTAGAGAATTCCTTGTTGTATACAGGATGCAATCAAACTAAAATAGGGTTTACAGAAGTACGAGGAAAGTGGGGCTGAGTCAGCTTGGTATCATTTGCTAAACTTTGCTTGCGATTTGTTCTTTTTATTCTAATCGTACTAACTTTTACCGGATGTTTGAGGGCTGACCCCGAAAAGGTTGGGAATGAAATTAAAGCCTTGAGAACGAATGAGAGAAATGCGGATACAGTCAATGACAGCTCGGCAGTGACGAATACATTCGTGAAGCAGGATCAACTTAACGACGGAGAGCCGGTAACGCTGAAGGTAGACTTGTGGTTATATACGCCAACGATTAACGCGGCTAGGACGAAGGAAAATCCTGAGAAAAGGGTGGCCGGACAAGTCATAGCCGACAGGTTTGCGAAGCTGTATCCGAACGTTACAATCGAATGGGTTCGAGGCATGAACAAGAAGGATCTGGCTGCACTAGCTAATTATTATACCGTCCATTTTTCTTCCGGTGATGCACCGGACATTGGCATGAGCTTAAATCATATCGCCGAAGATGGGTGGTATTTGCCATTGGATCGATATCTTGAACAGCCTAATCCATTTGTAAGCAACTATCGGAGGTGGAAGGAGCAATTTCCGGATTATTTATGGGAGAAAGACTGGTTTTCCTCGGCTGTAAACGGGAAGATGTCCGTCACGGGTATTCCGATCACCCTTTACTCAGGGTCGGCAACGGCTATTTTTTACAATAAGGAAATTTTCTCAGAACAAGGGATCGATATTCCCGCTTCCTATTTGGAATTTATCCGAACGGCGGAGCATTTGAATGACAAAGGTTACATCGGGCTTCGCCCCTGGACGGCGCAAAAGCAAATTTACAGTTGGGCGTTCAGCTTTAATCTGGGACCCTATTACTTCGAGAAAAACGTGGCAAGCAAACTCAAGATTGATATGAACAGCTCTTACAGCAACGCTGAATTGATCCGTAGCGTCAAAGAGGGGCTGCTGTCGCCCGTTCATAATGATTACGCTAAAGAACTATATATGAACTTCAAAAAGTTTTTCGATGTTTCGCCGCCGAACTGGGCGTTCACCGATTTCTCCAAGCCTTGGGTGGAAGGCAAAGTGGCGATGTTCGAGGATGGAACATGGTCGCTCGGTACGGAAAATGCGAATTCGGAACGAACGTTCGAATTCGGGATGTTTCCGCCCATTCCCTTGTCAGTAGAAGAATCGAAATACGTTTCGGCTCCTAAATATACGAAGAGCGGGCCTTATCAGCCTGAACCGACCGTTACGTTAAGCATCATACGGCCTTCCGTTGAAAAACACGGCACGGAGGAGGCGGCCGTCCGGTTCCTTCAGTTTTTAACGGCGCCGGAAAATTTAACATTGCTCATTCAAGAAGATCAAACTTCAATTGGGGCTGTTGATGGAGTGCCCGTGCCGGCATTGCTTGAAGAATGGTTTTCCCGTCCGTTTCCCATCACACCGAGTTATAATTGGCCGACCGGTCTCGATACAGAAAGCTACGATCAATGGAATCAGTATACGACTGCTTGGATCAATGGAACGCTGACCGATGAGACATACTTCGCGGCGATCGACGAAATCCAAAGCAAAGCTGCAGACCGCATCATCCAGACGAACAACATTGATACGAGTGGCTGGAAGGTGCTCTTGCATTCGGAGGGGCGTAATTAGGATGTATAAACTGGTCATTGTTGACGATGAGCCCAATATTAGAGAAGGACTAAGCCGATTTGACTGGAGCGCGCTCGGCATAGCACTTGCAGGATCTTATGAGAATGGGCTGGAAGTATTGAGGAAATTCGAAGATGAACCTGCGGATTTGTTGCTGGCGGATATCCGGATGCCGTTCATGGGCGGTTTGGAATTGGCGGAGAAGGTGAGGAAGGCCTATCCCTTCACGAAAATCGTCATTTTGACCGGCTACAGCGATTTCGATCTGGTTCGCACTTCCTTGCGGAACGGTGTCGCCGATTATTTGCTGAAGCCTTCTACGACAGAGGAACTGACGCGTGCGTTTCTACCGCTTGTGGCTATGTTGAACGATGAACGGCGAGAGGCGGAGGAAGAACATATGCTGCGCCGTAAGTCGCAGCTTGCATCGATATTGATGCGCAATCATTTTTTGAATAAGCTGCTGTACATGCCATTATCGGAAGAAGAAATGGAGGAAGGCTGTACGAATGCGAAAATTCGGAGCGATGGGGAAGCTTACATAGTTGCTGCAATCGGTCTCGATGACAAGAAGCGGATAGATTATTCCATTAAAGATTGGGAATTGATATTATTCGCTCTTGATAACGCTTTGACTGAAATTTGGGAAGGAGAAGGGCATGGAAGTCACTTTGTAGAGGCGGATTCAGGCAGATGTTATATTCTCGGACAGGGCGAGAACGAGAAACTAGCGGAACATCTTGCATCGATCAGAGAACATCTATATCGCTTTCGGGGTCTATTTAAAACGACGATGTCGATTGCGCTAGGCGAATCGGTTTCACGTCTTGCGGATATTTGGATCTCCCGCGAACAAGCGGATATTGCGCTAAGGCGGACGAATGGAGATGAAGAAATCGTTCATTATTCATTCGAAGGAGATTCGGGTAGGGAAGAGGATGAATCCGCTGTCAAGGAAGCGGTTGTTGGTGCCCAATCCGGACTTCCAGGCGATTCTGAGACAAGCAGGCGAATTGTAGAAGCAGCAAAAGGCTATGTTCGGGAGTATTTCCGGCAACCGATCTCGCTTAAGCAAATTGCCCAACGTGTGCATGTTAATAGTGCGTACTTGAGTTATTTGTTCAAGGAAGTGACGGGAGAAAATTATTTGCAGTATTTGACGGCCTGCCGAATGGAAGAGGCGACCCGTCTGCTCAAAGATCCAAGCTTAAAAATATATGAAGTTTCCGAACGGGTCGGTTATCATAATGCACAGCATTTTTCGATCATCTTCAAAAGATATAACTATGTTACACCGTTGGAATATCGCAACAAGCATGCAACGGTGAACTTCATCGAGGGTGAGGCGGACCGAGCGTGAACGGCATGGCCCATCGGAATAGGATTGTCCTCAGCGCGCTGCTTTTGCTATTGTCCGCGCAAATAATTTTTGGCATATACGGGTATGYCAATTTGAGCAATACTAGAGCGTCGTCTGAAAATTTCAAAAAGAACTACATGATCAGTCAACTGGAATACAACGCGCTATCGGCGTTTAAGCAGGTGGACACATATGCCGCTCATTTGAAGACGCGGGAGTTTACTTCCTTCTCGTCAAGATTTCTAAGCCTTGGTACGACGGCAGAGGCGGAGAAGGCGCTGAGGGAGCAGAACGAGAAAATAAACCGGTTGCAAATTAACGCTGATCTTCTTCAAGCCGTATACATTCTGGGTGCGGATTCTAAACAGTGGGATTACGTCCAATATTTCGATGGAGAGGCTCAGAATGTAAGCGTGCTGCCTTGGATCGAGGATTTGAATGGAACGGGTGTTATGGAGGCGCTCGCCGTAAAGGGAACGGGCATTCCAATCTATATTCAAGAGGGAGAACTGCAGAAGGTCATACGTCAAAAGTGGAGTTATGTAAGCGATCAACAATTGCAACGCGTAAGCGCTTTCGTTCGAGGGCTGGAAGGGAAATGGATTATTAGTAACGGCGTGAATGATTATACGCTCGGCTTACTTGTTCTGAACGACGATTTTCCGCAGCAACTTCTATATGAAAGCGATCTTGTTGGATATCGCTTATCTATCTATACGGATAGCGGGATTGGAACTTGGGGCACGGGATCGCTGTCGTTGGACTTGACCGGTCGAAACCCTTCGCAGGAAGAGAGAGCGTCGTGGGCTCGACAAGCGGGGGAAGGGGGGCAGATTCATTATATTAAACAATTGTCCCCATACGGCGTCGTTCTCGTATTGACGGATACGATGACAGGCTGGGGGGCCGATTTCAGCCATACGATGATGGTTATGGGAGTCCTGTTCTTCCTGCTGTTGATTGGAAATTTCATCCTTTCTCTATCGCTGGCCAATAGTATATTGTCGCCGCTGCTCAAGCTGACCAGGTTTATTCGTAACCAAGGGGGGCTGCTGCCGCTCGAAGCATTTCCGAGGACTAAGGCGGCGGGAAAGCTACTTACGACGACTTCTGTCAGGACGAAGCTGCTCGTCCTGTTCCTATTGACGGTATTGGCGCCGCTGCTATGCATGGTCGTTTTGTTCTCCATGATRCAAAATCAGTATGCGAAGCAAGAGTGGAAAGGGACGGTAGAGGCCGTATCCAAGCAGATGAGCTGGACGGTTTCCAAGCAAGCTGAAGTATACGAGGGAGCCGCCAATTCACTTTCTGTGAACGACCTGCTGAACGGGTATCTATCTTCTCCGACAAGCAACCTCCCTTCAACAGTATCATCCTTTCAAAGCAATATTGCGACAACGATTTACCCTGAATCCAAGGACATCGCCTATTTCGTCCTGTATGATACAAACGGAAACGCAAAATACTCCACGTTATTTTCCAACAATCTTTCACTTTTTTATCTAGACCCGCAAACTTATGAATCCGAGGGGGTTTCGGAAATCTCTTGGCTTCCGGCGACGCCGGATATCTTTAATCATCTTGCGATTCAATTAATTAAGCGGGTATACCGTATCGATCCGGACGGGCAGGGAGAAATTGTTGGTTATTTGCAGCTGGTATTGAAACCAGATTCTTTTCAATCGGTCGTGGTGCAGGGAAATCTCTCGTTTCAAATCGTGGATGAACAGGGAAATCCCATGTACATGAGAGACGGCTATGAAGACCGCGACATGTTTAGTGAAGCTGTTAACCGTACATCGAACGCTGCGAGCAATTCGCTTGTTTTAGAGGAGAAGATTCCAGGGCTCAATTGGAAAATGACCGTTCAATTTCCGCTGGATTCCTTGCATAACAGGAACGGAGAGTTGTTATGGGTCGTAGCATCGGTCGCATTGTTATGCTTTATGATTGGCTTGATTTTGTCCCATTGGCTAGTTCGTCCGATTGGGGAGCTGCAGAATGCGATGGATCAGGTAGACGAAAACAATATCGAATTCGCTACGAAAGGCAAGACAAGAGACGAAGTGAGTCTGCTTGCCCATCATTTTAATCGGATGGTCGAGAAAATCAATCAGCTCGTGCAGGAAGATTTCCGCAGCAAATTGCGGGAGAAGGAATTGAACGCGCTCAAGACGCAGGCGGAGATGAGCATGCTGCAACAGCAGATCAATCCGCATTTTCTATACAATACTTTGGAATCGATCAATATGGAGGCGCAGCGCAATAATGGCAGTATGGTGAGCAAGATGATCGGTTCACTTGCCAGCTTGTTTCGTTATTCGATCAGTTCGGGTCCTGAGCAAGGCGTGTCCTTAGAAACGGAAATTGAATATACCCGTTAC
>NZ_JBFUHJ010000192.1:0-9604 GCF_056402455.1 Paenibacillus sp. P4_A7
ACTATTTATTGAAAAATGACACACAATATTTGCTAGCTTCTAGGGTTTGTCCGCATATGGGTTATCTAATCGAGAAAAATGATGAAGAGCTTGTTTGCAATGTTCATGGCTGGAATTTTGATAGCCATACGGGGAACTGTTTGTTTCTAAAAAGCGAAAAACTCGCTACCTATACTATTATCCAAAAAGATGGACAATTAATTGCACTTATCTAAAACGAAAATAATCGAAGGAGGAGATCAGTTATGCAAGTACCGATAAGTGTTTGGATCATATCTGCAATCGTTATTATCGGTTTGTCGTGGGTAACTATATGGATTACGAATAAAGCATACTCGAAGAGATGGGAAGATCACGATGACCGTATCGATGGTCAATAAAGAAAGTAATGCAGCTTTTTGAGAGGAAACCATAACGTAGAAACGTGCAGGAAAACTTGTTCCTAAATCAAGCTACTCCTGCACATTTTATTATTTCACCGCGAAACGAACTTATGCTGTCAAAGGACGGCAACAGCCGTTTACGCTTGTGTAAGGATAGTACGAAATGCTTCCGCAAAAATAGCTATCCCCGCACCGATTTCTTCCGCCTTTGGTCTAGAGAAGTTGAATCGAACATAATCAGCATCAGATCCATAAACACTGCCAGGTACAAACACAACTCCTCTTCGTATACACTCTTCCAGTAATTTGCTTTCATTAAACTTAGGAATGATTTTACACCATAGATGTAGACCCCCTTGAGGAGTCGTAAATTCTATCTGCTCAGGGAGTTCTTTACGCAAGGCATCGATAATCAAATCTCTTTTAAAGAGCAGATTCATCCGTAACCGATCCAGATGAGGATCAAAGTATGGAGACTGAATAAACTGTGTTGCAATCCGTTGCGGAACGACACTAAGACCAAAATCCATTTGCTGCCTTGCATCGGCGAGTCGGCTAACAACTGAATTAGGGGCCACCATCCAGCCTATTCTTAGACCTGAGGCTATTGTCTTCGAGAGGGAACCGATATGTATGACAGAACCATGCGTATCAAAAGATTTTAAAGGCATTGGAGGTACGCCATTATAAGCAGTTAGGCTAAAGGGATCGTCCTCCACTATTGGAATGCCTAAGTTGCTTGCTATGTCCAGCAATTTACTTCGACGCTCGGGATCAATGCATACACCGGTTGGATTTTGGAAATTCGGATTGATAAAAATCATTTTGATTTTATGTTTTTTATACAAGGCTTTAATATCCTCAGGATGGATCCCTTTATTATCGATGGGCAGCCGAAGTAATCGCAGACCGGCAGATTGAAACATAGGCAAAGAGTAGCAATAGGAAGGATCTTCTATTGCTACTGCATCCCCAGGGACGAGCAAGCATTGAGTAATTAAATACAGTGATTGTTGAGACCCCGAAGTAATAAGAATGGAGGAGTCTGTTGTGTTGATGTTCCGGTAATCCTTTAAATACTGAACAAGTGCTTCCCTAAGTGGGATGTAGCCCTGTGGGTTGTCATAGCCTAAATGCTCGGAGAAGGGATTTTCACTTAATAAAGCTTTGATATCCTGATTTGGTGATAAATCAGCAGCTAGCTCACCGCTAGCAAAGTCAATTAGTTGATCGTTTTGTTGCAGCGCTTCCCTGATACGGCGCAGGAAAGGCACATTAGGAAGAAAATTTCCTCCGTCTACATAGCGATGCCAATTGGGGGTATGTTTCGGCGTTGCGCCCCATTTGTGTTTACTTACCCTAGTTCCACCGCCTGATCGACTCTCGATTATACCAAGAGCACGAAGCTCTTCGTATGCAAGAATAACCGTGCTTCGGTTTACTTCTAATTGCTCTGCCAACTTTCGTTCGGAAGGAAGCAAACTGCCAGGAGGAAACTCACCGTATGAAATTCTCGTTTCAATATTATCTGCGATTTGTTGGTATAGCGGTATTTTATTAGAACGATCAGGCTTCCACATGACGTACACCCCTTCCTGAATCATTTTGTATTTAGTATAACATTTGCTAGACAAGCAGTTTTAACTTCTAAATAGAAATATTTGACGATTGAATTACGAATTGTACATATGGATGGTTCTAATGGATATACCTTGGATGGTTTCAATTGAGCATCTATTACTTATGATTTAGTTAGTATTAATAATTCATACTGGTGTGAATGAATATACCGGCTGACATAAGATAGGAGGGCTCACAATGAATGAAGGTTTGATGGGAAAACGTATTGCAATTGCAGGCAATAACGATTGGCATGACATGAGTTCAATGATTAAGAAGTTAGGCGGCACTCCTGTTGCCAGGCCGCAGGAGAGTAAGTTAACACTCTCTACCATGCATATTCAGCATGAACTGCTTCGTCTTATCGAGGACAGGAGTGATTGGATTATATTCACTTCTAGAACTGGACTTGAAGCGATTATGAAACAAGGGGAGTGTATGGTGATTCGTTCTGCGCTAATTGAAATTATGAATGCAGCGAAAGTAGTGGCCATAGGTTACAAAACATTTGCGATGTTAAAGAAAATGGGAATCACACCTATTTTTGTTGAGGATAATAGCCGCATTCAAGGATTAGTCAAAAATTTAAATCGATTTGTATACACAGGAAATAAGGTGACTTTACAGTTAGAAGATAAGCCTTCTCCATTATTGATCAAATTTTTGGAGAAGAAGGGATCGAACGTGAGACAAATCATACCTTACCATCAGATTCCTTCAGAGGTGCAAGTATCCGACTTGTTATGCAAAGAGATTTTTAATGGTGCAGTGGATGCGGTGTGTTTCACGACAGCTGTTCAAGTTCGAGCATTTTTTCTATTTGTTAAAAACAATGACTATTATTTTCCAGTTAAAGATTGCTTCAAATATAAGGTGCTAGTTGTTGCAGTAGGAAAAGCAACCGCTGAAGCACTCAAAGAAGAGGGCATTAATCGCCAATTAGCTCTTGAGGGGAAGCAGACCAGAGAGAACATAATGGAGCTCGGGCAGTACTATCAACACAAATCAACGTTGTTGGCCTATTAAAGTTGAAGCATTTGTTTCAAATTCTTGAACTTGGTTGGTATGTCTGCTTCAGTAGTGGCTGGTGACGCCTGTTCATGTCTACTCTAGTGTTAGATGAGATTACAAAATAAAGTACTTCGAATTTGAAAGGGGATATAAATATGAAAAGGTCTCATGAATCTAGAATGATGGGATCCATCCCAAAGCTGCTGCTCATGAGCATAGCAATAATCAGTCTTCTACTGTTTTCTGCTTGCTCGAATAACGAAGAAGGGAGCGAAGGGCTGCCCCAAATCGTTGAGGTAGACATTCAGCTCGATACCGGATCTATACAAGCGGGTAAACCCATTTTAATATCGGCCCATGTTACCCAAGGATCCAAAAATGTTGAAGACGCACAAAAGGTGGAGTTTGAGCTTTGGAAAGAAGGCGATGAAACGGATGAGAATAAGCGTGAAAAAGTAGATGCGTCACATTCAGAAAATGGATTATATAGCATCGAGAAAGTATTTCCCGAATCAGGAACGTATTATGTCATCGCTCATGTTACGGCTAGAGAAATGCATGTTATGCCGAAAAAAGAATTGGAGGTTTCATAATGAAGAAATGGTCCATCAGCCTTCTATTAGTCTTACTTCTAATCGTGACTGCATGCAGTAATGCTGGAAATGATAATCAACCGAAAGAGGCTAAAGAGATAAGTGCGGAGGTATTGTATAAAAGTAAATGCTTAGGCTGTCATGCTGCGGATTTAAAAGGAAGGGTCGGTCCGAATCTACAGCAGGTGGGCGCGAGGTTGTCAGGAGAGCAGTTGAATGCGATTATATCGGACGGAGCGAAAGGGATGCCAGCTTTTAAAAAATCACTAGACCAAGAAGAGATTGAAGCTTTGGTACAGTGGCTTTCGGAAAAGGAATAAGGAGGAGATTGGACGATGCGGAAGTTTATGTTAATGGGTCTGATTAGTATCATAATCGTTATTACTACTGCATGCGGTAGTAGCAATAAACCGAGTGCGGCTGATTTTAATATGAAAGTAGAGCCATTCGAGTATACGGATCAGGACGGTAGTCCGTTTTCCTTATCTGATTTGGAAAATAAGGTTTGGATTGCAGATGTTGTATTTACTTATTGCACAACGGTTTGTCCCGCTATGACAGCGAATATGGCGGAGCTGCAAAAAAGAATAAGTGAAGCGGGTATTGAGGCAGAGTTGGTTTCTTTCTCGGTTGATCCAGAGCGGGATGACCCGGCAGCTTTAAAAGGTTATCTTGGTAAATTTGATGCAAACTTCACTAACTGGCATGCTTTAACCGGTTATAAATTTGATGAAATCAAGTCTTTTATTCTCAAATCGTTTAAAACGATTGTTGTTAAAGATACAGCATCTGATCAAGTCATCCACGGGACATCGTTTTTTCTCATTGATCAATCAGGCAGCGTGGTCGGTAAATATGATGGAACGATGGACACGCCCTTTGATCAGATCATTAAAGATATAAAGGCTTTACAGGCATAGTTTGTTTTGATGCGGAAGGAGATGATCTGCTTGAACACCATTCAGCGATCGAAGTGGGCACGAGCTGCATTGATTATAATAATAGGTTTAGGAATAGGGTATGCAATCTTTGAAAGCATGACTAAAAATCGTACGGAAGTGGAAATTGGTAATCGCGCTCCAAACTTTGAACTTGCAAATTTGCAAGGTGAAAAGGTAAAGCTATCTGATTATAGAGGACAAGGAGTGTTCCTGAATTTCTGGGCAACCTGGTGTGAGCCTTGCATCAATGAAATGCCCCTTATGAATCAAGTCTATAAGCAGGTTCCTGGCGTTGAGATACTAGCTGTAAACGTAGGACAAAAAAAGTCTGCCGTAAGTCAATTTGCAGATGAGCTTGGATTTACATTTCCCATTCTATTAGATTCGAATAACGAAACGAAAGGGTTATATAAAATCGGTGGATTGCCCGTAACGATCCTTATTAATGAAAAGGGAGAAATCGTCGATAAAATAACAGGTGAATTAAACAGTTCAAATGATGTTCTCGATTTGATGAAAAAGATCCAGCCTGTTAGTGAAAAATCGTATGGGGAAAACAAGAAAGTGATTGAGGTTGTGCCGTAATGGATACTTTGACATGGTCAATTGCATTTGGTGGTGGGGTATTAGCTTTTATATCTCCTTGCACGCTTCCCTTATACCCATCCTTTTTGTCCTACATAACAGGAGTATCGGTTGGTGAAATACAGACTACAGGATCGTCCAAAGTAAGATTGACACTGCTTCGGCATTCCATTTTATTTTTATTAGGGTTTTCACTGGTTTATTATATTCTTGGATTTTCTGCGAGCTTTATTGGTCATTTCTTTGAAAATTATCGCGATCTTATTCGTATGCTTGGCGGCGTCTTCATTTTTGTTCTCGGATTATTTTTAATTGGAATTATTCAACCTCGCTTCATGATGAAGGAATTCCGCTTCCCAGTAATGAAAGTCAAGATGAATAAATCTCTGGGATCTGTTTTAGTGGGAATTATTTTTGCAGCAGGCTGGACGCCATGTATTGGACCGATATTCGGAGCGATCATGTATTCCAACGTGATTAACCCGAATCCGCTTCAAACCTTTATGAATGTGACTGCTTATTCACTGGGATTCGGTATTCCATTTATTCTAATGGCCTATTTTATTGGAAGAGTAAGAGGAATATTAAAGTACTCCAATATGTTTATGAAAATAGGCGGGGTCTTATTAGTCATTGTGGGAATCATGCTTTACTTTGATAAAGTGAATGTAATAAATGAGTGGTTTACTAGCTTTTAAAAGGGGAATAACACAAATTTCTTATAGGGGAGTATCGTTCCGAATGGGACGTTACTCCCCTATATTTTTTGATCAAGGACATATGAATCCGTTAATTGTTAGAGACTCGTATAAGTGTGTAGGCATTAACAATGAACGGAGCTATAATTGAACGAGAAGTGAGATACGGATGCCTTATAAGTCGTAAAGCTTTGAAGGAGCCCAGCTATGAATCTACCATTAGCTCAACCAGAGAGACAATCGGTTAGCATGAAAAGGCTTTGGTCTTTCTTTCTGCCGTTAGGTATTTCAGCAAGTTTAGTGACCATTTCACATGTTATTATCAACAGCACGTTAAGCCGAGCCGTAGATCCTGAACGCATTATTGCGAGTTATGCCATTGCGATGAGTCTGCTTGCTATTACGGAACGGCCTGCCGTGCTGCTTAGACAAACCTGCTCTACTCTTGTCCGGGATAAGCGATCCTTTCGATCAACGCTAACAGTAGCACAGATTGTATTTGCCAGCATTATGATTATGGGTTTTATTATAAGTTATACACCGCTTGGAACATTCATTTTCCAAGGTGTGTTCGGAGTCAGCGAAGATAACGTTCCAGATGTCATTCGTGTGTATAAGGTGCTGATGTTCGTTAGCTTATTCTCCGGTATTCGTTGCCTTTATCAAGGGGTCATCATTTATAATTTACGAACGAAATGGTTAACAATTGGTATGGCGGTCCGGCTGGCGGGTATGTATATGCTCTCCCTTTATTTTATTCATACAGGAGTTACAAGCGGAGTAGTTGGTGCGGTAATATTTTTATTTGGAATGATGATCGAAGCCGCAATCAGTTTTACAGAGGGACGGTTACTAGTTCGCAAGATGCCGGACAAGCTAGAGCAGCATCCGATCGAAAATAAACGTCATGTTTTTTCTTTTTATCGGCCCTTATTAATCTCCTCATTTATTTCGGTTTGGATCGGCCCGGCCATTAATGCCTTGCTGGGAAAGACATGGGATGCGCAATTAGCTATTTCTTCCTTTGCTATCGCAGCCAGTCTAGTTATGCTGCTTAGCAGCTTTTTCAGTTATTTTCATCAAATTGTAATCAATTTCTATCGTATAGACCCTGCTGCTGTTCGGAAATTTACTTTAATGCTGGGATTCGTACCGGCTATCTTAATGGGGTTAATCGCCTTTACACCTGCAGGTGTTTTTTTGCTGGAACACATTATTGGGGTTCATGGGCGACTACAAGCGGAGAGTATTCGAGTGTTACAAGCATTTGTGCTGTTTGCGCTCGTAATGCCTTGGCTTGATGTATTGAATGGACTTGTGTTTGTAAGAGGGCAGACGAAGCTTATTGTAGGTTCACAAATCGCCAATTTCAGTTTTACCCTTATGACTTTAATAGTATGTATTAGCTTGTCGCCAGAATGGAATGGGACCATTGGGGCTTGGGCACAATCGATCGGTATGACTGCGGAGCTCATCTTCGTAGCGCTGGCGCTGCGGTTTATGAAGCCTTCTAATTCTCTATCTCCCGGACTTTAATATATCGGAATTGTCCAAATAATAGCTTTTAAGGCTAAATCAATCTAACATAAATTCTTATAAAATATAGCTATAAAACTACGACAATCGATGGAGGCTACAATCAATGGGTACTAAAGTAAAGGATAAAGTAAGAGTTGGGATTATCGGTCTTGGTGGGCGCGGAACCGGACTACTATCAGCTGTTATATTGTCAAATGATGATGTAGATGTAGTAGCTGTCTGCGATTTATATGAGGATCGGCGTGAGATTGGGGCAGATATGGTTGAAGAGGCACGGGGGGTTCGGCCATTCATTACAGAAAACTATAGAGAGCTATTGGCTATTGCAGATTTAGATGCCGTTGTTATTGGAGCATCTTGGGAAGAGCATATCAATATTGCTGTAGCAGCAATGGAAGCAGGTAAATATGTAGCCAGCGAAGTAGGTGGTGCCTATTCCATTCAAGAATGCTGGAGACTGGTAGAAGCGTATGAAAGAACTAAAGTGCCGTGCATGATCATGGAAAACTGCTGCTATGGCAGAGATGAGCTTATGGTTCTGAACATGGTGAAGCAAGGCGTATTTGGTGAAATTGTACACGCTTCCGGAGGCTACCATCATGATCTGAGATCGGAAATTGCTAATGGAAAAGAAGAAAGGCATTATCGCTTAAGTAATTATATCAACCGTAATTGTGAAAATTATCCTACGCATGAAATTGGACCAATTGCTCAGGTTCTCAATATAAATCGTGGTAATAGAATGGTATCTCTTGTGTCAATGGCTTCAAAAGCAAGAGGGATGAGTGAGTACATCAAGAATGAAAAAAGTGAAGATAAAGAATTGCTGAATACCAATTTTTTGCAGGGTGATATTATTACAACGATAATCAAATGTGCACATGGAGAGACGATTACGATCACTCTGGACACTACTTTGCCTAGATACTATTCAAGGGGATTTACAATTAGAGGGACAAAAGGCATGTATACGGAGGACAATCGTTCTGTTTTTATTGATAAGCAGCATGATGCCTCCCACCACACATGGAATGAGCAGTGGGGAAATGTTGAACAGTTTAGAGAGCAGTACGATCATCCAATTTGGAAAAAGTATTTGGCGGATGGCGTTAAGGGCGGTCATGACGGAATTGACTGGCTTGTATTCGCTGACTTCTTCGAAAGTGTAAAGCAGGGAACCCAAACACCACTTGATGTTTATGATATGGCTTCGTGGATGAGCATTTCTACGTTGTCTGAAGATTCCATTGCACTAGGCGGACAACCGGTTGCGATTCCTGACTTTACAAACGGGAAATGGATAAACAGATAGACGTTATGGAGGAAAGTAGAAATGAATATCCAACAATTTTGTGAGGGTATAAAGCTTAGTCCGGATGCACAGCTGATAGTGAATCGGTATCCAATAAGTGAAGAAACTTATGAGAGCTATAAACTTCATTTCTATGAGAATGAGCAAACTTTTTTTGAACGTGTTAAGCAAACAGAAGAGCATCGACAGCTATTTTTATATTTGTTTGTTAGATTTGCAGTGGATATTTATAAGGAGTATCAAATTAAAGGCATTGAAGACCCTATTTACTTTGACACTTTTTCAGACATTCAAATATGGTGCTTGGAGTGTAAGAGAGAGTTCGGGGAATATGGCATTCAAGAATATAGCTGGCTGAAAGAGCATATGAAGCTTAGGTTGTTCAGATTGGGTAGATTGCAGTTTCAACCTAGTGTCATGGATTGCGATCTAGAAGTAGAGGGTAAGCAGGTTAAGAAAAATCAAATCATACTGAATGTCCATATTCCCGCGGGCGAGCCTTTACACTTGGTGGAGGAATCCTTCGAGCAAGCCAAAGCATTTTTTAGAGGAGTTAGTTCTGTATTCATTTGTCATTCTTGGCTGATGTACCCGAAGCTGAGTGAAATATTAAAACCAAATTCGAACATTATACAGTTTCAAAAGCATTTTCATATTTATAAGTTAGATCTGGAGTCGAAAGAAGCGGAACAACGTATCTTCCAGAAGACAAGCCAAGAATTTACAGAGTACAGCGAAGATACTGAATTGCAAAGAAATGCTAAAGCGTATCTAATCGCGGGAAATAAATTAGGGGCTGGGTACGGAATTAAGGTGTATTGAAAAAGCGTTAAAACCGACGAGAAATCAACGGTTTTAACGCTTTTTTTTTAAAAACCATAAGCTCAAAAATCGAGCTTACACAAATTTGTAATACTTATTC
>NZ_JBFUHJ010000193.1:0-9501 GCF_056402455.1 Paenibacillus sp. P4_A7
ATTTATTGCGATCTATTTAGCTGCTTTTGTTCCCTCTACGAACCTTTAGCAGCTTGCCTTTTACCGTCGTGTTTTTCATAATCTCAAGCACTAGCGATCCTTTGCCATTCAAAATCTCAACATCTGTTACATTATCGAGAATCGTAATGATCCCGATATCCTCTGCTGTTACGCCCTCAAGCTTAGCAATCGTACCGACAAAATCTACTGCCCTTAGCTTCTTCTTCTTCCCGCCATTGAAGTTAAGCTTCATAATCTGCTTGTTTAACTGCTCGCGCTTATCTTTTTTGAGGACAGGCCCCACATTCATTTTTTGTTCGAAGCCTTCTCTGCGGTTATCAACCGCCTCTTCTGAAGGAGCTTTCACTTTCGGTATAGCAAACCCTATATAACCTTCTATATCAGCCAATCGTCTGCCATCATTAGGAGTGACGAAGGTAATCGCTTTACCCGTCTTGCCCGCGCGTCCAGTACGTCCCGTACGATGAACATAACTTTCCTTCTCAAGCGGAATATCGTAGTTAATGACATGGGTAATATTCGTAATATCGATACCCCTAGCAGCTACATCTGTCGCAACCAAGTAACGGAATTGCCCTCTTCTGAACGCATTCATTACTTCAAACCGTTCTTCCTGCTCCATGCCGCCGTGAATACGATCACATGGATAATCGAGATCAGCCATTTCCCTAAACAATTTATCTACATTCTCCTGTGTACGGCAGAAAATAATACAGCTATCTGGGCTCTCCACAATCAACAAATCTTGAAGCAGCGCTATTTTGTCGGCTTCCTTCACCTCAATAAGAGAGTGATCAATCGTAGCTGTTGTTATGCCGCTTGCTTTGATCTCAACTTCCACAGGATTGTCCATATATTTGCGAGACAGCTTGGCCACATCCTCGGGGAACGTTGCGGAAAATAGCATGGTCACTCTGTCCTTAGGCAGCGCCTGAATAATCGACTGTACCTGTTCAATAAAGCCCATATTCAGCATTTCGTCCGCTTCGTCAATGACGAGATAAGCGATCCGCTCTAACGCTAGCGTTCCGCGTTCAATATGGTCCAGCACACGCCCAGGCGTGCCTACGACCATATGTGTTCTTTGCCTTAACTCGGCTTTCTGTATATGAAAAGGATGTTTCCCGTAAAGTGCTGTCGATTTAATACGCTTAAAACGTCCAATATTCGTAATGTCCTCGTTGACTTGAACAGCGAGTTCACGAGTTGGCGTTAATATTAACGCTTGCGGCTTATTTTCGTTCCAATCTACAAGCTCGCAAAGCGGAATACCGTAAGCGGCCGTTTTACCACTGCCTGTCTGCGATTTGACGACAAGATCCTTCTTCTCCAGCGCAACAGGAATCACTTCCGTCTGAACCTCAGTTGGCGACTCATAGCCCAGGCTTTCCAGCGCCCGTACGATCTCTTCACTTARTTGATAATCTTTAAATTTCTTCTCACTCATCTATTAACCTCATCTACACTATATTCGTTTACCTATATACAGGCTTCCACCGTACATCTATCGTATACTTTATCCATTATACTCTAAGTTTATATTTTTATATGAAAAGAGTTGTTCACCCATCAAAATATTACAAGGCTACGGTTTTGTGGAATAGTTGAAAGCAAGCCCTCTAGCGCAGAGATTGTCGATATCTAGTTCGGGGTACTATAAAAAGTGAGTACTAGTTCTACCGAAGGATGGTTATTATAATTAAAACATACCACTAAGAAAGGCATGTGAATGTTATGCTCCGACTAAACGTTATCCGCATCGGATTTCTAATGGGTGTGTCCTTGCTGCTGGGGGCCATCGTCTATTTCTTTGCTTCTAACTGGGGTGGAATGGACCGTACAGAGAAAATCATAACTTCTGCCGGACTCGTCTTCTTGTTCTACGGGGTGTCCTATACATTCTCTAGATTCAAGCTGCTGCTTGGTCATCATCATTTCCTTTCCAACCTGTTCCTCGTTGCTGGATGTCTATCGTTTGGCGCAGCGGTTGCTTTACTGTATCAAATCTATAACGCACATGCGGATAGCTTCGAGTTGTTTGCCGTCTGGTCTATACCCGCCTTGCTGCTGGCTTGGATTACTCGATACAATCCGTTCTATGTACTTGCCTTTGCATTGATCCATCTCTCTTTATGGTTTTACTTTTTCCCTTCCTCTCTATACGTTGTTCACAGTGATGAACAGTTAATGATGATTGGTGGACTATTCGCTCTCATTAACCTTGTATTGTTCATCTTGACGGTAACAAATAAGCTTCTATCCGTACCGCTGAAGATAATAAGCTTTATTATTTTCCATGTGTCGCTGCTAACACTAACGAATTCGTTTGAGTTCGAGCGCTATGGTGTTTGGATGAATATTTTGTGCTTGATGGCTATTGGCATCGGGTTTTATTATTTCTCACGTGTCAGACTTGATAAAACTATGCTTACGCTCCATGCGCTTGCAACATCTGCTTTTGCCGTATTCAAATTTATCGAGCTCGTCTCCAGACACGGATCAATCACTTTTTTCATATTAGGCATTCTATTTGTTGCGTTGCTGCTAACGGGAAATGTGTATTTCTTCCGTTATCTAAACAAGCTAGGCAAAGAGGCTTCAAATTCAGATCATGAAGAAGGCCATAAGCCCGCTCATTCCARCACCCAAAATGATTCAATAGCAACTAAAATCGTATCCATTATTGTTACCGTACTTGGTATCATTATCGGTAGTATTTCATTAATTGGTCTTGTATCTATGGTTACTACGGATATTGAGCCTCAGTACTTACTATTCGCAGTCTCCTTGGTGCTCGTCATTCCTATGATTTTACTGTCGCACTTAAATGCTGTTTTTCGTTATACGGTGCTTATGATCGGATATACAGCTGGAATAATTGCAATTATGTTGTTAGAAACGACATTCTTATCTGCCCTATTCTTAATACTTACAGTAGCCGGCTGGTTTAGACTAAAAGGACGGAAGCAGCATTTATTTACCTATGCGCTTATTAATTTGAATCTGGCGATCATACTTTTTCAACTTTTCGAATCGTTTGATAAGGTCTGGTCCCTTACCATTCTCGCGCTTGTTATATGGAATGCTTTCGTATACTTCACTCACCTCGTGTTACCTGAAGGCGAACTGCAGAAGCATGTGCAGGAGAGCGGCATGTTTTTCGGCTTGCTATTCTTATTCTGGCTAACCTTTCTTGGTGATATATTTCCTTATTCCTATGAACTGTTTAACCTGCTCAACTTTGCGGTGGTAACCAGCTTGGTATTCCTATTCATTCGCCGTAATCAGGCATGGGAAACTACGATCAGTCTCATTTTCTGGTTCTTATTTTTGGGATTCAAGTATTATGATTTGTTGTGGACACTGCTTCACAAATCTTTAACGCTAGCCCTGCTCGGGGTCATTTTCCTCGTCGTAACCACTCTTGCAGCGCGCCGAATGGATTTGCCTCATGATGTAAACGAGCAAAGCAGTTATATGAGTCGGAAAACATGGTTAATCGTGGCTGTCATAGTATTACAGCTGGGCTTCCTAGGCTATCAAACCGCTGCAAGCGAGCATTTACTACAAAATGGCACTTTAGTTAAGCTTGAAATTGAGCCTCTAGATCCAAGATCATTATTGCAAGGTGACTACGTCACTTTAAATTACAGTATTACTACTCCGCCGGAATCCATTGCAACAGAGCTTAAGTCTGAAAGTAGTCAACGTAAGATAAAGGTTGTACTAACTGAAGATGAAAACGGCGTATCTGTCTTTGATCGTGTATATAAAAAGGGTGAGGCTCTGGCTGACGGGGAGGTTATCATAACGGGAAAAAGCAGCGGGTGGCGTTCCATCTACTATGGTATTGAAACCTACTTTGTACCTGAAGGCACAGGCAGGGAAACCGAGCAAAATGCTCGCTTCGCTTACATCCGTGTCAGCACCAACGGCAATGCGCTTTTGGAGAGATTAAGCGACAAGTAGGAGAGCTAACATTGGGGAGGTTAAGCCCAGTTTTGGCACTTACAGACTCTGGGATTGGTTAGTTTAGGGGCTTTAAGCTCGATTTTCGGCCTTACAGCTCGTTCGTAGTCCCGTTTCTGGYGAATTCGGCGGCTGTAAGCCCAGTTTTCGTTAGGCTACATGCTTCTATATGCTGCTTTGTCGCTCGGTTGGCTACATGCTGGTAGCTACTCGAATGTTTGTAATCCCGCACATAGATAGGCTTCAAACCGCATCTTGATGCGGTTTTTTCTGTTTTACCCGGGCAAGATAATCCTCACCAAGGGCCTTTAACCCTCATACAATGGATTGGAACGGTTCATCAGGAGCTATGTATGTCGTTGCCCGGAAGGAAGCATACCATGAAGGTAATGAAAGTGAAGATCCAAGTTCAGAAAAATGTTCATTCTGCTGACGAACAGCATGTCGTGATGTTGAACGAGAAATGGCTGAAGAAAATGAACATTACGGTCCATCAAAACGTGAAGCTGCAATTTGGATCATTTAAACAGGAAGTAAAGGTTGTTAACATTGCTCAAAATGATGTTCTTCTAATAAATAGCAGCCTAGCAGACTCGATGGGTATTCATTCAGGAGAGCAGCTGTGTTTGCAGTATAAGGYAAGCAGCAACACCCTACAGATCGGTCCACTCATTGGTGTCATGGTCGGCAAAATGCAATCGAACGCAAGCGATCGGCCTTTTGGATCGACAACTTCATTTTTTTTGGAACTAAACGAAGCCTCTCGTATGATTGGGGCCTTCATATTTTTCTTCAGTACCTCTGAAATTAACGGTACATCCGATACGATAAAAGGCTGGCATTATAATGGAGGTTGGTCAAAGAGAACCTTCCCCCTCCCAAATGTTGTCTATAATCAAGTCCGCTCACGCTCTATGGAAAACCAAGCCAAAGTGCAGAAATTCATACAGCATGCAAAGCAGCAGCAGGTCCCAACCTCCTTCTTCAACGAAAAGTATCTCAATAAAAACGAAGTGTTTAAAGCACTTCACTTAGAACAGGGAATTCAGCATTACCTGCCTGAAACCATGCTTCTTCGTAATTTTCAAACGCTCAAATCAATGACCACCAAATATCCGACCGTTTTTCTGAAACCAATTAACGGAAGTTTAGGAAAAGGCATCATTAGAGTCCAACGAGACTCGAATTACAACTATGCCAGTCATCTTACTCATGCAAGCGGCTCCCGCAAAAAAACTCACAAAAGTCTTGATGCATTATTTTCCTTCCTCTCCAGTAGAATGAAAACGAGTACTTATCAAGTACAGCAAGGACTTTCCTTAATAACTATCGATGACCGGCCAGTCGATTTTCGCGTTCTGGTGCAACGCGGCGAGCAAGGTCAATGGGCGGTCACTTCCGTCGTTGCTCGTATCGCCAATAACCGGCATTTTGTGTCCAACTTGGCAAGAGGGGGCAGTCTTACCACGGTAAAAGACGCGCTTCAACAATCCCGATCTATTGCAGATAAGGGGAGTCGCATGCGTTTAAAGCAAGCCGCGCTCGCTATTGCGAAAGGTATTGAAGCCCATATTCCCGGACATTTTGCCGAGCTTGGCGTTGATTTGGCATTGGATAAAAAAAATCGCGTGTGGCTAATCGAGGTCAACTCTAAACCATCCAAAAGCGAGAATACCCCTCTCACGACGACCCCAAGGATTCGTTCGTCCGTCAAGCAGATTGTGCGATATTGTCAGTTTGCAACGGGATTCTCTAACATAAAGAGGTTAGGAGGAAAATCATGAGCATGATAATAGCCACTATTTACGAAGCACGAAAGCCAGGCAAGATCATTTATTTAACAAAAGACTTAGCCAGATCGCTAAACCTAGAGTATACGAATAAGATCACTCTATGCTTGGGTAGTAGAAAAATATTAACCCAAGTAAAGTGGCTTTCAAAATCAGGTCCTTATTTATATATCACGTCTAGCCTTCTATCCCAACTAAACTTTCCGCAGCTTGGCAGCAGCCTCACATTATACCATAGCGGAAATGAGCTTCACATCGGCCCGTTAATCGGTATTTTAACGGAAATTAGACCCGTAGGTCCTGCCATAATTGGTACTCATCATGAGCTGGTTCAATCCTTCCTCAAGACAGGAGCAGGCGCATCGTTATGCTTTGCCTTTTCACCTCATGATGTCAACTGGAGTCAGGAAACCGTATCCGGCTCCTTTCTTATAGAGGATGGGAGCTGGGTTCGCCGTACAGTTCCGCTGCCAGACGTAGTCTATAACCGTCTTCCGAGCCGCAGAACGGAGAAGCTGGCAGCTATAAAAGCTCTAAAGCAAAATTTTATAAKTAAGGACATTCCATTGTTTAACTGGGCTTACTTTGATAAATCGGAAATATACAAGCTGCTCGAAGGTACAGACGTTGCCCAGTACGTGCCAGAATCCTACACTGACCCTTCCTCCGTACAAATTAAGAGCATGCTGAAAAAGTATTCATTTCTTTATCTCAAGCCGACCGGCGGTAGTTTAGGCATCGGCATATATCGAATCACTTTTAATCCAAGTCGCGGGTATTACGCTCGTTTCCGTCAAGGAGGGCAGAACGTTCTGCTTCACTTCAGAGACTTCGAGTCACTGATGCAGTACCTTCGTTCGAAAAACGGCGGCTTAGTCCGTTACATCGCCCAACAAGGCATTTCACTCATTGAAATGGACGGTTGCCCTATTGATTTTCGAATCCATTTAAACAAAAACAAGGAAGATAAATGGATTGTTGCCGGCTTTGGCGCTAAGAAAGCAGGTAAAGGAAGCGTCACGACACATGTACGAACTGGCGGTCGATTGCTTACGCCGGAACGCGTATTTCGCGAGCAATACGGCTCCTCTGCAGATAGCATGCTAGCCCAAGTGAAAGAAACAGCCATATTATTGGCCRACTCCATCCAGAGTAAATCCGGTTATTTGTTAGGAGAGCTCGGATTGGATATCGGAATGGATAAAAACTCTAAGATATGGATGTTCGAAGCAAACTCCAAGCCTGGCCGCTCCATCTATAAGCATCCCATGTTAGCTTCGCAAGGAAAAGTAACCATGCAGCATTTACACGACTATTGCTTATACCTCAGCGAGTTCCGTCCCGATCACAATCACCAGCTGATTGAGGGAATGGCTCCAGAACAATCTCAAGCTAGATAGCAAAAGAACGGTTCGAGAAAACTCTCGAACCGTTCTTTTTTACATGAGTTGTTATTCGCTCACTAACTTGCTTAATTCAGGAAACGGCTCTAAATAACCGTTTCTGTCCAGCTCTCTTAATGCTTTACGAATGGTTTCCTCATCTTCGCCTGACTGATCCGAGAGCAATAGTAAATCGGTTAAACCGATTTCTGGGTTCTCCTTGCAATAGGTGAGCAGCCCTTTCGCAGCCCATGACAAGCGATCATCTTGGAATTCGCCTATCAATTGACGGAATAATTTATGTGGAATCAATTGCTCATCGACTAGCATCTGCATTGCTTTAATGGTTTGTTTCTCAGTCATCCGTCCTTTCCTCGCCACATCTGATAGTGTTAACGAAGACGAGTCGGTAGTACTCGCGCTTAATACGATGTAAATCATTTGCGAATATATATCCAGGCTTGGCTTATAAAAAATTTCAGTAGATACAGTAAAATTGCGGAGATTGCTCTGTGTAGGTTCCATATTCATTTTGTCTCTCCCTTTATAGTATTCCTATTAAGTATTCCTTATTAAGGATACGAGATCTTAGTCTACTTTGCAGCTTTATGAAAGATTTATAACAATTCATCCTCAAAATGACGGAGCTGATACTTCAACAGATCAATGCGTCCAGCGTCACTCACTTCTACACCTTCATCGCTTAAATAGAGTTTTTGCATAAATCGCGCTTCATCTTCCTGCAGCGCAATTTCCCCTTTCGCATTAACGACCCGATGCCAAGGAAGCTTGTGAATATGACTTAAAGAATGCAAAATACGTACAACCTGTCGTGCTCCTCTTGGGCTCCCTGCTTGACCAGCAACTTGCCCATAGGTCATGACATTCCCTTCGGGTATGTTTTTTATAATCTCGATTACCCGCATTGTAAATGGCTGCATCGCTATCCTCCATTCATCTAATCAAATCCATTTTGTAATTCTGTTAAATGAATAGATTGTTCTTTATAACGGTTGTGGTATTATTTATACAGAACAATTCATTGTTAGAGCCATGCATCATACTATTTTGGGGGTGACCAGTATGACCTATGCAATTAGTATAATTGTTCCCATATATAAGGTAGAGAAATGGTTGCATAGATGTCTGGAGAGTATTTTAAATCAACCCTTTAGCGCATTCGAACTCATTCTTGTTAATGATGGATCCCCAGACAGTTGTGGTCAGATATGCGACGAATATGCTCTTAAGGATAAACGCATCAAGGTCATTCACAAAGTAAATTCCGGTACAAGCAGTGCTCGAAATGCGGGCATTGAAGCAGCTTCTGGGCAATATATCTCATTCGTTGATCCTGATGATACGATTAAAACAACCTTTTTCACTACCTTGTATCATACCGCTGCCAACAATAACTGTGACGTCATCATAAGCGGGTTCAACAAGTCTCCATCCCAAGAAGAAGTCTCTCCTTGTTACAAACTGCATACGGTGATGAAGGGCAAGGAACTGATTCTAAGCTCCCCCAACGTCAATACTAAGCTTGATTTATGCTTTGTTTGGAGAAATCTATTTCGTTTAAGCTTTATTAAGGAGCATGCCATTTCCTTTAATGAAGACATTCATTTTGGAGAAGATACGCTTTTTAATTTAGAGGCAATACTAGCGTCAGAACGGGTATATGCCATACCAGATCCTTTATATAAATATACGATTAATAATCCGAATAGCGCGATGAATGCCCTCCATAAACCAAAGCTTGAACAGAGTCTAAGTATGCAATATGAGTTAAGAAAACGAACCTCCGAAAAATTCGATTTGCTTCAAAATAAAAGATATCGCCAGGATCTAGCCTACTATTATCTTAAATCTATCCTGAGCTTGCTTCTTAAGAACCTTCATAACAGCCCTATCCCTGTTCAAAAATCGGCGCTGGCTAATCTTTTAAAAGAAGCCATGTTTACTGACAGCATAAGAGAGATTGGGTGGTTATACCAATGTGATACCGTTAAAGAGTATCTGTACTACCTGGCACTTAAATTCCATTGGACCAGCCTTCTTTTTCAAAKAGAATTTGGCCTCCCTAGCTTTGTCGAACAATTGCTCACTTCTGGCTACAAAAGGATGGGTAAAGATAAGAAATTGGATCATTCTTGAATAGCCTATACTACCATTTTTGGAGTGATGATTCAAATGCAAAAGAGCCCTCATAGCAGGGCTCTCTTGGTTTCATGCTGGTCTAATTTATTTATCTCTCAGTGTCATTTAAATTTCCCGGGAAACTGTTTAATGATTCCCGCTGATAACGCGTCCGCCAGCACTATAATATGCGCCAAACC
>NZ_JBFUHJ010000194.1:0-9492 GCF_056402455.1 Paenibacillus sp. P4_A7
GAGCAAAACAATGCAGTTCAACTTGAGCAAATCGCTCAGCGTGAGCAGCAAGCAGCACAAATGATCCAAACAGCATTGCAAGGACATCAAACAGCGATGCAGCAGCTTCAGCAAATATCTGGAATCTGTAATCAGATTTCCCATTCCCAATCAGTTCAAAATCAAAATCCTGCGTATATGAATATGAATAATCAAAATACAGGATACTCGAACTACTCTCAGCATTAAAGTATAGAATTATATAAAAGCCGTCAGGTATAAATACCTGACGGCTTTATAAATTCACTATTGAGAAATCAACTTTAATGGTCGCTCTGCTGGCCCTTCCACAACATCTCCAGTAATTGAGAACCTTGAACCGTGACAAGGACAATCCCATGTCCGGTCCCCATTATTCCATTCAACTTCGCAGCCCATATGTGTACATGTTGTATCTACGAGAAATAGATTACCATCCTTATCCTTATAAGCACCTGCTCTACGACCATAAACTTTAACGATGCTTCCTTCGTCATTCGCTAAATCCTCTGGCTGCTTATGGATAATTTCCAGCTTACCTGCAATGAGATGTTTTGCCACATCTGCATTATCTATAACGAGATTCTTCATTGTGTTCAACGACATGGAACGGGAGGGCGAATAGAGCTCTTCAAAAGGATTCTGTTTTTCTAAAATCAAATCACGAATAAGCAATGCAGCTGCGGTACCGTTTGTCATACCCCACTTTCGGTAGCCGGTAGCAACGATAATATTGGGTGAGGAGGTGGTAATTCGACCGATGTAAGGGATTTTGTCACCTGTTACTAGATCCTGAGCGGACCATCGATATGCGATTTCTTCCAATTGAAAATGTTCTTTAGCATATCTCTGCAGCTCTTCATAATGATTGATTGTGCATATACCTTGACCTGTTTTATGGCTCTGTCCGCCGACGAGTATGAGCTTAGTTCGATCTTCCATCTCAACATAACGAATCGAACGCTTAGGATCTTCAGCACTTAAAAACATGCCGCTGGGGTATTCTTCTTTAACCTTAATTCCAAGTACATAGGAGCGATCCGCATGCATCCTTGCAAAATAAAAGCCAAGGCCATCGTAAAATGGAAAGTGTGTGCATGACACTACATGCTTGCAAGTAATCTGGTGCCCGCTGCTCGTCATTACTTTTGGCAATGACCCTGTCTCAACGTCAATTGCGGTAGTGTTCTCATAAATGATACCTCCCGCATCAACAAATTTTTTGATTAGTGCAGTTAAATAATGGAGAGGATGAAATTGGGCTTGGTTCATCATTTTAACGGCAGCTTTAGCCGGTACCTGTAAAGGAATGTGGTCCATAAATGCACCTGGTATCTTAAGCAAATCATACGCTGACATTTCATTTTCTAATTTAGTTATGTAGCTTTCTGTATTAGTAAACACATAAGCATCTTGAGCAGAATAGCCACAATCAATATTTAATTTTTCAATCGTACTTTGTATAAAACGAATTGCTTCATCATTAGCTCTGTAATAGAGGGATGCTTTCTCACTTCCTTCGCGTTTCATCAATTCATCATAGATTAAATCATGCTGTGCTGTTATTTTTGCAGTCGTATGACCGGTTGTGCCATTCAGTAATCTGCCTGCTTCTAATAGAATAACTTTGAATCCTGCTTGTGTAAGCAAATATGCAGTTGTTATCCCGGTTAGGCCTCCACCGACAACTGTAACATCTGTCTCAACAGATTGTTCAAGCTTAGGGTAGGATGGTAATCCCGTTGAATCAATCCAATAGGATTCTGGAAATTGTGGAAATGAAATGGGGCTTGTCATAATTTGTATCCTCCTCGATTAGTGGCATCATTAATGTGTACGATTTTAAAAATTATATTCAGTATTAACGGTATTATTTGAATACTTATGATCGTCCAGCTCATAAGGTTGAAGTGATAGAAAATTTATGAGGAGGATGATATATGGAAGAGCAGGCATGGTTTGAACATCGTTTTTGGCTGCAAATATTAGGGGATCATGCAAGGTTTATTTATAATGCTTTATCCCCCATCGAGATGAAGGATATACAAATAGCAATGGAATATATAAATCACTTTGACAATCTTTTGCGGCAGTCACGCATGAAAGATGTTGATTTATCCGAATTCAATAAGAAAGCTTTCGATGCCACTGAAAGTCTACGTACCTTCAAGCTGGACTTGTTAGATCGACTGCTAATTGGAAAAGTAAGTATAGGACTTACACCAACCTTTATTAATCACATGGTAAACGAGCTAGATGAATATATTAAAATTCTAACCGCTCTGCTGGGAGGGGATCCGGTTCCTATGTTTTCTTCGCTCCATCACGATCTACTCTGGCTACCGGATGCAGCAGGACACGCAGCTTCCATTGCAAAGAATTTAGATCCCGTTGAGAAGCGATTAATTAAAAAAAGTGAAAAGTTTGAAAAACATTTTAATGCATTTTATTTGAAAGCAATTGAAATGACAGGCTACTTCAGAACGATGCGGAAGCATTACCCTGCTTTATCCAAATTTCATGAAGATGTTAATATGGAAATGTCTGTATTAATGGCGTTTTTAACTGAGCTTGAGGAAATGGAGTTAAGTGAGGAGTTACTTAGTCGATTAAATCCGTTGGTGCCTGATCATATGTATCGTGAGGAATGTTACTATCTATTAAAGCTGTCATAAAGCGGATCAGTTCCACCCCCGAATTGCGATCCAGCCAAGCCTAGATTGGAATAAGAGTTTAACAATTGGACATTTTATAGTTTCACCCAAAGCTTGACAGGAAAAGTTGATTATCCTCCAGCGGACTCTACAGTGGATGGAGGTCTCATATCTGAGTTGTCGCCATTTTTCCCGCATGATGGAATAAATTTGGATAATCGAGTTGCTGCTTTGCCTTCGGATGGAAGTATTCCTGTGCTGCCGGATTGGGAGTATATACATTCACCTGGTCATACGCATGGTCATACGCAGGTCATATATCACTATTTCGTAAGCAAGATGGAACGCTTATCGCTGGTGATGCTTTCGTGACAGTTAAACAAGAATCACTTTACAAAGTGATCATGCAAGAGCAGGACATAAGTGGACCGCCTAAATATTTCACAACAGATTGGGTAGCGACAGAGAAATCAGTTAAAGAGCTAGCTGATCTCAAACCTAAACTGGTTATAACGGGACATGGGAAACCAATGTTTGGTGAAGCACTTGAGAAAAATTTGAGATATTTAATAGAAAATTTCAACACAATTGCAGTACCAGAACATGGTCGTTACATAATGTAAATCGAACCCCTTGTCTTTTGAAGACAAGGGGTTCGTGTTTGATATGGAGAATCCGTATAATTAATATTTAATCATTATTTCTAAGCACGGTCACCATCACGCCCGCGGCTTCTCATGCCTGCTAATCCAAATAAGCCAATAAGACCAAGCCAGCCCCAATTAGAACCATTACTTACTGTTGCTTTTGCTCTGTAGTTATTTGCGTGTACATTTGTTCCATTATAGCCAGTTGTATTTGTTCGGTAATTATTAGAATTCATGTTCGTACCAGTATAGCCAGGTGTGGTCGTTCTGTAGTTGTTAGGGTTCATGTTCGTGCCAGTATAGCCAGGTGTGGTCGTTCTGTAGTTGTTAGGGTTCAATTCTGTTCCTATTGCACGAGTGACATCGTTCACACCGCGACTGACATCATTAATACCACGATTCACATCATTTTTGATATCAGTTGCAGGTGTGTTTGTGCTGTAATTCATGTTGTTTGCAAAAGCAGGAATAGCGGAGAGCAGCATCAAGCAAGCGATAAAACTAAATGATAATAATACTWTCTTCATTTACTTACCCCACCTTAATTAGTTTTAAGTACGAGCTTATCTTCTACTTGGGGGGGATGATTTATACGATGGATTCAAGCGCATGTACACACTTGATATTGTAATTTAGCTTCCTAATTACCAAACTTAATTAATTTAGGCTGGCGAAGCAGGCCCGAGTCAGTAAACTCTAAAGCAGTGACATGACATGGGAAATGAACACTTAGCCAGACGATATCGGATTTCTTCATCYCTTGCGAAAGTATTGGAAAGGGACAATCCCCTGGATGCTCCTGCATAAACTGCATCAGTACCTTTTTTGAAGCGTTGTCCAGCCCTGACACATGGCCTATGTAACGATCCTCGAACTTCAGCACAAGGCTGGAAACTTGTCCATTCCTTAATTTGATTCCTACAACGTCAGCAATAAGTCGTACTTCCTTTCTTTTTTTGAACCAGTCCTTATGTTTTTTTCCTTCCGTGTAAGGACTGTCTAATCGCTTCGATATAATTCCTTCCCACTCCCGTTCATTAAGCCATTCCCATAAAGATTGCCCATCGAAAAATAAATCACTGACGAAAAATCGGGGTTGCTTAAGCGGGATTTTGGCAGAGAGCAGGTCGTATCGTTCTTGAAAAGGGAGGGAGCGCAGGTCCAAACCATTATCATTTAGAATATCGAACGCGACGAAGAGCAAAGAGTCATCGTATGACCGTTTCCTTACGCCTAAGCGGGCTCGTTGGAAGTTTGGTCTTGTTCCATCAAAGTATGCAATCTCACCGTCAAGCACACAAGCACCGAGCTTTAATGGTTTTAGTAACGCTACGATTTCAGGGAAAGTATCGTTTCGAGGCTCAAGCCGTCTTGAGAATAGCTCAACTCCTCCGTTGCCATCGAGCCGGACTAAAGTGCGAACACCGTCCCACTTCACTTGGTATCCCCACTCTGGCCCAGTCGGGATGTCAGGAGAAGTGATGGGAGCCATAGGTATGGAGGGCAAAGACATTTCTGTCATGATACATGGTCCTCAGCCTTCTTGTCTGGGCTTTTCCGCTTTCTCTTAGGTGCAGATGTAACAGGCGGTGCTTTAGTAGCATCGAGGCTGGCTTGCAGCGCTGCCATGAGATCAATGACATTAGATTTGGCTGCTGCTGATGGTGCAATAATGTCTAAACTTTCCCCAGTAATTTTCTGTTCAATTAGTTCGATTAATGCTTTACGGTAATCGTCTGTATATTTCTCAGGCTGGAATTTGTCGCTTAGTTGATTGACAAGCATAATGGCCATCGAGAGTTCCTTTTCACTAATGTCCATTTGAACAGGCAAATTAGGGACTTGTGAAATCGATCGAATCTCATCGGGAAAGTACATTGTCTCTAAACATAAGCAATTATCGACGATTCGTATGGCGGCCAAGCTGCTTTTACTGCGAATCGATATTTTGGCTATTCCAATTTTTCCAGTTTGCTTGATCGCCTCCAATAAGAGGCTGTAAGCACCGGACCCCGCCATATCGGGCGAGAGATAATAAGCTTTCTGAAAATAAAGCGGATCGATATCTGTAAGATCTACAAAATCGATTATTTTAATGGTTTTAGCTGATTCCGGCTTAATGAGGTCAAGCTCTTCTTCCTTAATAATGACGTACTTATCCTTTTCGTATTCAAAGCCTTTCACAATTTCATCCAGCTCAATTTCCTTATCGCAGTGACGGCATGTCTTTGCGTAAGATATTGGCATTCCACATTCTTTATGAAGGCTGCGGAAGTGAATATCCTTATCTTCAGTCGCTGTGTGCATTTTAACTGGGATATGCACGAGTCCAAAGCTGATTGCACCTTTCCAAACTGTATGCATTCATTTCCCGCCTTATCTTTTTCGATTAATATGCTCAAAAAAAGTGCTAGTTATTATTGTTGTTGGAGTGAAGTTCGAATAGGGAAGGTTCATAACTGATTACAATAAAAAATGCCCGCTAACCAAACGGTTCGGCGGGCTTTGTCATAGCTATAGATTGTAACCTTTTGAATTTGGCTTAGTCGGGTTACTTATAATGCCGAGTGTAGCTAGCAGAACTAGGAAAGCATCTACAATTACCAATACCTCCGTCTTAACCTCATCTGCAAATGAATATCCGAAAAGCGGCGAGACCAATTGAACCAGCAAAAGAAGCTGTGCGACGATTGAAGTCCAAAGACCGTAACGAAGCTGCTGCATAATGCGAGGCAACTCTTGCTGTACTATTTTAGTATATGTCCGAGCAACAACAAGATTGCAGGCTACCGTGTTGCCTGCCCTGTCCTGTAGGCTTCACTCTGCCATTTGTCAGAACCAAAGAAGCGGAGGCGTGGCTTGCCGATTACGATCGTCGTATTGCTGCTGCAAGAGAAAGTGTAGAAAAGGTAGTGCCGTCCGATAAGACATTTACTATTTTTGAAGTGGCAGGTAAGTCGACCTATGTATACGGCGATAATTTCGGACGGGGCGGTCAGGCCGTGTATCAGGCGTTGGGTTTTAAACCGCCTGCCCATATTGCGGCAGAAATTATGAAAAAACAGTGGGCGGAGCTGTCCAATGAGTTATTGTCCCAATATGCCGGTGACTATATTATTCTAACGTCTAACGACCTTACTTTGGAGGATATTAAAGCCGATCCGATATGGTCTACGCTTGATGCGGTCAAGAACGATCAGGTGTATGTATGGAAAGAAGAGCGTTCTTGGTACTATGATCCTATTGCAGTTCTGTCGCAGACAGAGGAAATCGCTGCTTGGCTGACAAGACAGCAATGAAGATTACCGTTTTAAAACATGCAATTATTGGATATCTGTTACCGACAGTATTAGAATAACCTGCTCGGCTTCGGCTGATGATCGCCCCTCAAGCTGCTCTTCGGAGCAGCTTTTTTTTGTTTGGAGAAATCTATCCCGATAACCAGTATCGTATTTCGTTTAATGGTAGAGGTTTGACTAACTATTCGCTTGGATTTCGTTCTTGACACACAGTTGTCAACAAGGGTGGTTTATGATTGTTTCAGATACGGATTCACCATTTACCTTAAATGAAGAAGGGAACGGGATTGAAATGAATAAARCACAGAACAAAGTAGGGGTTATCGTTGTAGGGCTTCTGCTCGCCATTCTAATGGCCTCTATGGATAACACGATTGTGGCGACAGCGATGGGAACGATTGTAGGAGAGATTGGCGGTCTCGACAAATTCGTATGGGTCACATCTGCTTATATGATTGCAGAGATGGCGGGTATGCCGATATTCGGAAAATTGTCCGACATGTATGGACGAAAAAGTTTTTTTGTATTCGGAATCGTTGTGTTTATGATTGGCTCTGCATTATGCGGATTAGCTGAATCAATTGTTCAGCTCAGTGTTTACAGAGCAATTCAAGGTATCGGAGCCGGCGCTATGGTATCGATAGCATTCACGATCATGTTTGATGTCGTCGCACCTGAAAATAGAGGAAAGATGACGGGAATGTTCGGAGCCCTGTTCGGCTTGTCGAGTATTGCCGCTCCGTTGCTAGGTGGTTTTATAACGGACCATATTCATTGGGCTTGGATTTTCTACATCAATTTACCGCTCGGTTTAATTGCTTTCTTCTTGATTGTATTTTTCTACAAAGAGTCGAAAGAGCATTCCAAGCAGAAAATTGATTTTCTTGGCGCTTTCTTATTGGTTGGGGCGATCATCTGCCTCATGTTCGCAGTTGAGTTAGGAGGTAAAGAATACGCATGGGGATCACCTCAAATATTGGGCATGTTTGCAGGTTTCGTAATTCTCACAGGTCTACTTGTATATGTGGAAAGAAAGGCTGCTGAACCGATCATTTCATTTCAGATGTTCCGAAACCGTCTCTACACGACAAGCAATTTGGTTGCTATGCTTAGCGGAGCAACGTTCATGACCGCATCGATGTTTATACCGATTTACATTCAAGGCGTATTGGGTGGCACTGCGACTAGCGCAGGACTTGTACTGCTTCCCATGATGGTTGGTTCGGTAGTGACAGCGACCGTGGGAGGATTTTTGATGTCTAAGCTGCCGTACCGTACGATCCTGATTCCTACGCTTATCATCCTGATCGCTGGAATTGCACTTCTGGCAGCGCTGTCGTCGGAATCGCCGCGGTTCCTCATCACGGTCTATATGATCCTGATCGGACTTGGCATCGGTGCTTCCTTCTCAGTACTCAGCAGTGCTGCAATTCATTCGTTTCCGGCTACGCAGCGGGGAGCGGCGACCTCTACACTGAACTTCAACCGCTCACTCGGCATGACACTTGGGATTACGATATTCGGAATTATTCAGAGCCATTCACTCACTGACAAGCTGACGAAGGCGTTTGGTAGCAATGGAACGGCGAATATGCCAGCGGACGTCAACTTCAGCGACCCGTATGTGCTGATGAATCCCGCAATCCGGCAATCTATGGACGGGAAGGTGTTGAGCTCGATTACGGAGGGACTATCGTCTTCTATCGTCGTGACTTTTGCATGGAGCCTCATCCCTGCAGTACTAGCATTGGCCGCTGCATTCATCATGAGCAGAGAGAAGCTGGACCCAGCTGCACATGTGGACGAATACGCGTCTTCACATTAATCACCAATAATTAAGTACTAAGGCAGATGAACACGGCTCCACCCTGACACAATCTTTTCTAAACCAGATACATTATTTTCTGATTTCCAAACTTAACTACTGTTGATGGGAAAGATGGTTTATGATGGTTTTAATTTATTCTGGAATGGAGGTGCAGGAATGAAACTAGAACGGCTTATGGCCATCACGATACTTTTATTGAATCGTAGGCGCGTACAAGCGCAAGAATTGGCTGATCGAATGGAGGTGTCTTTACGCACGATTTATCGTGATTTGGAGTCTTTGAGTCTCGCCGGAATCCCCATAGTATCGTATACGGGAGGGGAAGGCGGCTATGAAATTATGGATAACTTTCGTCTGGACCGCCAAATGCTTTCATTTGATGAGCTTATTTCCTTGTTCACTGCTCTGCGAGGTCTTCAGTCGACTCAAGCGATGAATCATTCAAGTATGGAACGTCTACTCGATAAGGTTGGTGCACTGGTATCACAAACGGAACAAGGACGACTGGCGGACAGCGATCAACTTCTTATCGACTTTACCCCATGGAGAAAAAGTGAGGTAGAGCGAGACAAGTATGAATCGCTGCAAAAAGCAATCAATGATAAAAAGCTGATCCGGTTTACCTATACTGACGGCAAAGGAGGAGAAACTGAACGGTGCATCGAGCCAATGGGGCTCGTGTTAAAAAGGTACGCGTGGTATCTGCATGGTTATTGTTTGAACCGCGAGGATTACCGGATTTTCAAACTTTCCCGTATTCGTGATCTGCAGACTCTGGCAGATTCCTTCAACCGCAGAACAATTACGCTCACTAAATTGAATGAACGATGGGGGAAGCCTAAAAACCAACAGACAGTTGATCTTGTCCTTCGATTCTTAGGTGAGGCTATAGTTGCGGCTACGGACCATTTTGATGAGAATGTGATTGAAAGGCTGCCGGACAATTCACTTCTTGTAAGAACAACATTTCCTGATGAGAAGTGGATAATCGGCTTTTTACTTCAGTTTAAGACAGGTTTACTTATTCTAGAGCCGCCCCATATTGC
>NZ_JBFUHJ010000195.1:0-9448 GCF_056402455.1 Paenibacillus sp. P4_A7
TTGTTAGAGAGGCTTATTGCAGGTGTGTTAAGAAGCGACAGACATGAAAGTGAAAGTCTACTGTCAGGTCAGAAATTCACAAGCCGTTCGGTCGGAGCGATAATTGGCACCGCTCATGGTGCGGGTCGATCTTTTGTTTTTATCGCTTTATTATTTGTTTATGTTTCACTTCTACCCAGTGCATGGTTTGCAGATACTATTGCTGCATCACCGCTTTATAAGAAGGCAGCCGCTTTACTAGAGCCGGTAGCTGGTGATGTGCTGGCAGGACAAGGACCAGTTTTAACAGAAGCAGTACAAGCGCAATTCCAGCAAATTTTGAAACGGAAATATGAAATTGTTGACTATGCAGTACCCGAAGAGATTGAGAAAGCTGCATTATACGTCACGAAAGACGCGCAAACGAAAGAGGAGAAAGCTCACAAGCTTTATGAGTGGCTGGGTACCCGAATAACGTATGATTGGGATAAGGCTAATAACTATGAACARCACGGCATATGGAAAGAACAAACACCGCCACAGACATTTGATACGCGTAAAGGCGTATGTATAGATACAGCACGTTTATATGCGGTGATGGCTCGCTCAGCGGGCTTGGAGGTTCGGGTCGTTACTGGAATGGGAGCTGATGGACGGGGCGGCTATGGTCCGCATGCATGGAATGAAGTAAAGATTGGTGAAGGCGATGACAGTTGGATTCCGCTCGATGCGACATGGGCGAGTTCAGGAGATTGGTTTAATCCACCGCAGTTCGATAAAACACATATTCGAGATGCTTAATAAGTGAACGTCAGTTTTAGATACAAGAATATGAGGTGATAAGTTTGGAAGACGATCCGCAAAAACGGGAAATTATAAATCGACGACATTTTTCCTTTCGCTTAAATTTTTTCTTTTTCGTTGCTTTTGCTTTGTTTAGTATATTGATTGTGCAGCTTGCCATCTTGCAGTTTGTTGAAGGACCTAAGCTTGCAGCGGAAGGAAGCAAGAAAGGGACTAGAGAAGTCCCTATCCCACCGATAAGGGGAAATATTTACGACTCTACTGGTTATCCAATCGCATATTCCACATCGACACAATCTTTATATTTCACCATTCAATCACAGCCTGACAAGTCTAAGGATAATTCATGGGCCAAGGTTGAAAAGGAAATGGCGAAAAAATTAGCAAAAGTGTTCGCTGAACACGGGGATCCAGCCAAGGCAATGACGGAGGATGATATTATTCGTCAAATGGATCTTGATTTCAGAATTAATACGATATCTACGCCGCGTCGGATTAAGTCCGGACTGACTAATAAGGAAATTGCTTATTTTATGGAAAATCGCACATCCTTAAAGGGCGTTGATATTTTGGAGGAAAGCGTCAGAAATTATGATGATAGCTCCATAGCGGTTCAATTGGTTGGATATCTTAAGAAGTACAAGGGCGGCGTCAGGGATAACTTCAGCTTCTATAAGGAGAAAAGCTTAGAGAAGGACGCTAAGCTTAAATACTTGGAAGAAGAGGACGTTGGCGTGGATGGACTGGAATATATGTATCAGGACGTGCTTCGGGGGAAAAATGGCTTGAAGTCCTATCCAGTCAACAATGCAGAACAAGTTATTGGTCCGATGCAAATTACGAACCCAGAGAAAGGTTCTGACCTTTATTTAACGATTAATAAAAATATGCAGTTGAAAACAGAAGAAGCCATTATGGAACATTTAAAAAAGATAAGAACCTCATCTAACAGCTTTGAGAGGGCGCCATATGCGCAAACTGGCTTTGCCGTTGCTATGGAGGTCGATACGGGTAAAATTGTAACAATGGCCAGCATGCCGGACTACGACCCAAACATTTGGGCAGGCGGCCGAATTAGTCCGGAGAATTATGATAACTTTGAGAACGTATTGAAAAATGGGACGATTAGTACGGTGTACGGCAAGTATGAGAGCAAGGCGGAGCGAAACAAGCATCCATCGTCTATTGTTCCGTCTGGCTCAGTCATAAAACCATTATCCATTTTAGTTGGATTAAATGAGGGATTGTTTACACCGACGACCATTTATTCGGACACAGGGGTATTTTCTTTCGGTAAAAAAGGGTATGAGACATTTATTCGAAATTCTCAAAACCACGTGTACGGGAACATTGATGCTGCGAAAGCCATCGAGCATTCATCCAATACCTTTTTGTCTTCGATGGTCGCTAATAAGCTTTATATGCGTGGCACGCAGAATGGCAAGAGCAGTATTGAAATTTGGGATGATTACATGAAGCAATTCGGACTCGGAGTGTTAACGGGAAGCGGTTTGCCAAATGAATCAAAAGGTGTTATCGATTACTTTAACGAGGCTGAAAAAGCCAGTACCCAGTCAGCACTTGTTTTTGCTTCCTTTGGCCAACAGGGTCGTTATACGACGCTGCAGCTAGCGCAGTATGTTACTATGCTAGCTAACCATGGTAAACGATTGAAGCCGCAATTCGTTAACGAAATTAAGGATTCGGATGGAAATGTCATTCAAGGCTACACGCCAGAGGTATTGAATACGATTGATCTTCCAGAAGAATATTGKGAAGAAATCGAGGCGGGTATGTCGAAGGTTAGCTCGAAAGGCTTTGAAAATTTCGGATATTCTTACATGCGTAAGACAGGTACATCTGAGCAAGATGTCGCGACTCGCCGAGCAGAAAACGCCGTCTTCATTGCGTACGCGCCTGCGGACAATCCAAAGCTAGCGGTTGCGGTCGTTGTGCCAGACGGAGGCTACGGGAGCTATGGTGCATCACCAATCGCTCGTAAAATCTTTGATGCATACGACGAGGAGATTGGCTTAACTGGCGTCCCTAAAAAGAAGACTCCTATTTCTCCAGAAACTGAGAATGCGGATGGAACGACTAACAACGCGGTCACTGGTGACGCAGCACGATAATTTGTTTAATGAAGTAGTTTCAGTTAGAAAAGCTGTCCTTTAAGTAGCAATTGCTGCTTGAGGGCAGTTTTTTTTACTTTTAATTGGCATTCCGAAAACTCGAATTAGTCCGTTTCAAAAATAAATGTTGCACAAGAGAAACATTTTTGTGTATTATTAAAAAAAAGGCTTAAGGCAAAAAAATGTTCATGAGGGCAAGATGTTCGAATATATAATGGTAATGACGAGGAGGTTTTGCAATTGCGTAAAGAATCTAAAATGAATTCGGCTTTCCGTAGATTTATTATGACCATCCTTCTATTAACGCTGACTGTAGTGCTGGCAACTGCATGCGGGGGTAAGCAATCAACTACTGGTGGAAATGGAAAACTAAATATTACAGCAACTACAGGTATGATTACCGATGTTGTTCAGCAAGTCGGAGGAGAATATGTTGCAGTCAGCGGATTGATGGGGGCGGGAATTGACCCCCATCTTTATAAAGCATCGCAAGGCGATATCAAAAAGCTCGATGATGCGGATGTCATTTTTTATAATGGCTTGCATTTGGAAGGGAAAATGGCTGAAATGTTCGAGAAGTTGGAGAAGCGCAAGCCAACTGTTGCCGTTTCTAAGTATTTAACGGAGGATCAGCTTCGTGCTAACCCGCAGAAGGGGCAGGGCGGCCATGACCCGCATATATGGTTCAATGTGAAGCTGTGGATTTCAACAACCGAAGTTATTCGGGACACTTTATCGGAGAAGGATTCTGCGCATACCGATTATTATAACGACAGAGCGAACGCTTATATCAAAGAGCTGGAAGAGCTTGATAAGTATGCGAGTGAACAAATTGCTCTCATACCAGAGAAAGATCGGATTCTAGTTACTGCTCATGACGCTTTTGGTTATTTCGGAGAGGCTTACGGGTTAACTGTCACGGGTTTACAGGGTATGAATACGATGTCTGAGTACGGCTCTAAGGATGTAAGCAAGCTACGGGACTATTTGGTTGAAAACAAAATTAAGGCTGTTTTCATTGAATCAAGCGTACCAAAAAAATCGATCGAGTCGGTTATTGAAGGTGCAAGGCAATTAGGCCATGAGGTTAAGATTGGCGGCGAACTGTTCTCCGATGCGATGGGTAACGCGGGAACTGAAGAAGGTACTTATATAGGTATGGTTAAGCACAATGTCGATACGATTGTGAATGCCTTGAAATAAGCAGGGAAAGCGAGTGATGACAATGAGTCAAACAAATATAAGTAAGACTATGAAAATCGAAGCAGTTGCACCACTGACTATTTCTGGTTTAAGTGTTGCCTATCAGAAAAAGCCGGTATTGCGAAACGTATCGTTTGAAGTGAAAGAGGGAGAGCTAGTTGGCGTCATCGGTCCAAATGGAGCCGGTAAGTCAACATTAATGAAGGCAGCGCTGGGACTAATCCCGAGCATTAGTGGAGAAGTGCTTGTCTATGGAAAGCCCTACAAGCAGCAACGGAAGATGATCGGCTATGTGCCGCAGCGTGAATCGGTTGATTGGGATTTTCCAACTAATGCGCTTGATGTTGTGTTAATGGGGAGATATGGACATCTCGGATGGTTTCGTCGACCTGGGGCGAAGGATAAAGCGATTGCTCTCGAGTGTTTGAATAAGGTTGGAATGGCTGACTTTGCGGGCAGACAAATCAGCCAGCTGTCCGGAGGACAGCAGCAGCGGGTATTTCTCGCCCGGGCGCTGRCACAAGATGCTAAGCTGTATTTCATGGATGAGCCGTTTGCAGGCGTAGACGCCGCAACGGAAAAGGCGATTATTACGCTGCTGCAAGAGCTGAAGCTTCAAGGGAAGACGGTTATTGTCGTCCATCATGATTTGGCAACCGTTCAGGATTATTTTGACTCCGTGTTGCTACTTAATGTAGAATTGCAAGCCTTTGGACCCACTGCCGAAATATTTACTCAGGAGCAATTGCAGCGTACGTACGGCGGTAGATTAGCCTTTCTGGATCGCAGCTTGCAGTCCCCGGCATCCACCGGCGGAAAGGGTGTGTGACCTGTGGAAACGATATGGTCCATGCTTGCTGATCCGAATATGCAATGGATTTTTCTTGGCTGTACTTTATTAGGCCTCAGCAGTGGAGTCATTGGCTGCTTCTCCTATTTACGGAAGCAAAGTTTAATGGGTGATACGCTTGCGCATGCTGCCTTACCCGGAATATGTATCGCGTTTATGTTAACAGGCATAAAATCAATCGGACTTTTTCTAGTTGGTGCAGGCATTGCAGGCGTAATTGCTACGTTTGGGATCGGATATATTACTCGTCATTCCAAGTTGAAGCAGGACGCAGCTATGGGAATCGTATTATCTGGATTTTTTGGACTTGGCATTGTGCTTCTGACATTAATACAGCATGGCGATTATGGGAATCAGGCAGGACTGGATAAATTTTTATTCGGGCAAGCTGCTTCTATGATCGGATCGGATGTTATTACGATGTCCATCGTATGCTTGTCACTCATTACGATATGTACCTTGTTGTTCAAGCAGTTTAAAATTATTTCATTTGACCCTGGCTTTGCGCGAGGTATAGGGTATCCAGTCGCTTTGCTAGAACAGCTGCTTATGCTGCTAATGGTGGTTGCTGTTGTTGCAGGTATACAGGCAGTCGGCGTTGTTCTAGTTGCGGCACTGCTCATTACACCAGCCGTTTCGGCGAGATATTGGACGGATCGTCTAAGTCTAATGGTTGTACTGTCCGGCCTATTCGGTGCATTAAGCGGGGGAATAGGCACTTTGATTAGTGCTTCCGTCTCCAATTTGCCTACTGGTCCGGTAACCGTACTGGCTGCGACCTTGTTATTTTTTGTATCTATTTTATTCGGGCCTCAAAGAGGATTGCTTGCAAAGCGTCTAGCTCGCAAACAAGTGAAGCAGCGTTATAGTCGTGAATTGGAACACCGAATTCATGAAGGCCAGAAGAAGGAGGCGGCGCTATGAGCGACTTTTGGATTTTACTGACGGGAGCGCTCGTTGCTAGCTGCTGTGGTATTTTAGGTGTATTTCTCGTATTGCGAAAAATGGCCATGATTGGCGATGCGATCAGTCACTCGGTCATGCCCGGTATTGTCATTGCTTTTTTACTTAGCGGCTCACGTGACTCCATGCTTATGATGTTTGCAGCTCTAGTTTTCGGTCTGTTGACGACATTTCTAATTCAAATGTTTCAAAACAGTGGAATTCAAGCGGATGCATCTATTGGTGTTGTTTTCACATCGTTATTTGCAATAGGTGTTGTGCTTGTAAGCTTGTATGCTCGGCAAGTACATCTGGATCAGGACGCAATCCTATATGGCGAAATTGCATATGTGCATTGGAACATATGGGTGCTAGGCGGGGTAAATATGGGACCGAAGGCCGTATGGCTGCTTGGAGTTACATTGCTGGTCATCATTGCGGTAATCGGTATGTTCTATAAACAATTCAAGCTTTGCGCCTTTGATTCCGCACTAGCTGCCGCAATTGGCATTCCAGTCGCGTTGTTCCATTATTTATTGATGGGTCTTGTATCCATGGCAACGGTCAGTTCATTCGAGAGCRTAGGCGCCATTCTAGTTGTTGGCCTGCTTATCATTCCAGCCTCAACAGCCTATCTATTGACAGACCGGCTTGGTGTTATGATTATGCTTAGTGTTGCAGCAGGAATTGCTAGTACCTTTATCGGATATGGCGCAGCAGTCTTACTTGATGCTTCTATTGCTGGTTGTATGGTATGTGCAGCTTCCGTATTGTTCGTCGCGGCTTTTCTGTTCTCGCCGTCGCATGGCATCGTCATTAAGAAGCTTCGTTTACGACAACTAGCATAGAAATTGTTTTAATAAATATCCACTAAATATTCGTCTAAAAGAAAAGATGAGGCTTGAGAAGCCTCGATCTCATTCTTTTAAACGGATATTTTTTTATATATTTTTTAAAAAATATAATAATTTGGTAACTTTATCTCGCTTGAATACGTCACACTATTGGGACAATTTGTATTTTATGGTCAAAGACAATGTAATAGTTAGAGGAGGGTAGCGGTATTGTAATCTTCGCAAGCGTTTATTATTTGGAGAGAGGTTGAGCTTTACATATGAAATCATATTTCAAATTCGGTTTATCCATTGTAATAATTGCAACTTTGCTGGCAGGATGCAGCTTTGGGGCAGGCAACGAAGGTTTGGACAAGAAGAAGGAAGTGACTTTAAAAGTCATGTATTACGACGAAAGTAGTTTTCAAGAGCAATTTGGGATGCTATTCTCAGTGTTATATCCTAACGTTAATTTTCAGGTCTTATCAACCTCAAGTATTGATGCAGGAGAAAATGTAGATTATGACGCTATGACAATGAAGTTTATTGAAGATGAAAAGCCTGATCTTGTATTGCTGCAACCAGAACAGTATAAGAAGCTTGCAAGTGAAGGTAAATTGTACGACCTAGACCCCTCCATTGAAAAAGAAAGATATAATACAGAAGGCCTTGTACCTGGCAGGATTGATTATTTGAAGGAGCTGGGCGGAGGCAAGGTTTACGGCTTGGCATCCAATTTTAATAGCGATGCAATCATTTATAATAAGGATTTGTTTGACGAGTACAAAATACCATATCCTACTGACCAAATGAGCTGGGTTGAGACGATTCAGCTCGCACGGCAATTTCCTACTGACGGCGAGGAGACGGATCGTGTATATGGATTGAATTTAATCAAATACAGTCACAACCTCTTCTCACTTGCGGGTATGCTCGCCACTTCTGAAGGTATTCAGTACGTTAATCCAGCTAAGAAGGAAATGACAATTAATTCAGATGCTTGGAAGGATGTATATCAGAAGGCGCTCGACGCTATAAATTCGAAAGCTCTTTATTTTGAAAACGGGATAAAAAATGCGAATAAGGAAAGCGGCAGTTATGAGGATCGCTTACTAAGAGATCTGTTTATATCGGGGCGTTCGGCAATGGTTCTGGGCGGTATCAATTATATCCATCAGATTAAACAAGCTGAGGATTATGTTAAGGATAAAACAACGGTTGTTAAAAATTGGGATTTGGTTACTGTGCCAGTTAGCAAGCAATACCCAGATCAAAGCAGCGATATGTCGTTTTATAACTTATTTGCAATAATGGATGAATCACCTAACAAGGAAGCCGCTTGGGAATTTTTACAATATGTTACGGGTGAAGAATACGCAAGAGTGAAGTCGAAATCAACTTTATACGGCGGCTTCCCGGTTCGCACAAATTATATCAAAAATAATGATGAACGTAATGTTGCAGCCTTCTATAAGCTCAAGCCAAAAACAATAAATACTTATAATAAGCTGCCACAAAGCTTCTGGATGGAGTTTAACGGTGCGGCAGAGCAAGAGCTTCAACAGCTTTTGGATGGCACGGCTTCAATCGATGAAGTGCTTGAGAAGCTGGAAGTAATCGGACAGGAGCTGCTTTTGAAAGAGGAAGCTGCTGCTCCTGTACCTGCTGAAGGAACAAACAATGAGGCTGGAGCTGAAGTGGAATCCCAAACCCAGACTGAAAGTGTGACGACCACTGAGTGATTAACATTAGCTTCGTAATTTAAGACTTTAGAAGGAGTAGATTTCGCCGGCAGGCGGAGGCTGCTCCTTCTCTGTATTATGATTTTGAAAAAGACTTCGTCTTTCATTTAGAATCTGGCATAAGTGTGCTAAAATAATTAATCAGTTGAACATAATTATTGAAGCGGAATTGCTGCGAGGAGGCACACTATAATGGAACAATACAAGCTAATTGCACTCGACATGGATGGAACACTGCTGAATGAGCAGAGTGAAATTAGTGCGGAAAATGCGGAGTGGATTCAAAAAGCAATAGATGCGGGTGTCACGGTCAGTTTTTCGACTGGACGAGGATTCCGAAGCGCGCTGCCCTATGCAGAGCAATTGAAGCTTACCACACCGATGATTACGGTTAATGGCAGTGAAATATGGCATCGGCCGCATGTGCTTCATAAAAGAACGCATATGAGTCCGGTAGATGTGAAAAGACTGCATGAGCTTGCATTGGCACATGGGGAGCCATGGTTCTGGGCATACACGGCAGAAGATATTTTTAATAAAGAAAAATGGATTAGTCCGGCAGGTGATTATGATGCGCATCACTGGTTGAAATTCGGCTTTTATACGGAGGATGATCTAGCAAGGGAGAAAATTTTAGCTGAGGTGGAAAGCTGGGGGGCGTTTGAAATAACGAACTCTTCACCATCAAACCTAGAGCTTAACCCGCTTGGCATATCCAAGGCAAGCGCGCTGCGTGAGCTGTGCGGACTGATGAATATTGAGATGTCGCAGGTCATTGCTGTAGGCGACAGCTTGAATGATATCGCAGCTATTCGCGAGGCAGGGCTTGGCGTAGCAATGGGTAATGGTCAGGATGCTGTTAAAGAAGCAGCAGATTTTATTACTTTAAGCAATAACGAGCATGGAGTGGCCGAAGTAATTAAACGATACGTTTTGAAAGGGTGATAACGTATGGATATACTA
>NZ_JBFUHJ010000196.1:0-9422 GCF_056402455.1 Paenibacillus sp. P4_A7
GAACGATCCCTGTATGGACTATTCTTTCCGGGTTCAGTCAACGTCCCCCTATATACCGTTACATCATCTGGCGTTAAGTCACAAACGTAGGCCTTACCTTTATTTATTAAAGCAACAGCACTTTCAAAAATCTCTTCTGAGTAGTCTGAGCCATAAAAAATTTGACTGCCCGGACTATAGCCTAACCAATTCATATCTTCGATGATGGCATTCACATATTTACTATCTTCTTTCAATGGATTGGTATCATCAAAGCGCAAATGAAACCTCCCATTAAATTTTTGCGCTATCGTGTAATTAGTATGGATTGCATATGCACTCCCAATATGAAGATAACCATTTGGTTCCGGCGGAAACCTTGTACAAATGTCTCTACTGTATATTCCAGCTTGAATATCTTCATTAATCATTCTATAAATATAATTTTCAGGTACGTTTTCCAATTCACTACTCATTGCCATTCCCTCCTAATTCGATTTACAAACATTGAACTTCCTCTGTCTAAAAAACAAAAAAAATTCGCCTCCAAGACTTAAAGTCTTGGGGACGAATTTTTTCGTGTTACCACCCCGGGTTCATTAATATGTCGCCATATTAATCTCTTCAAGTACTGCATTGCTAAGAATGCTTATACTCTAGCTCTATAACAGGAGCTCCTGTCACAGCATCCCCTTAATCAGGTTCCGGTGTGATGCTCAGAGGCTTGGTTCAATAAATAATTCTTTGCTCCTTTTCAGCTATCGGAGCTCTCTGTGAAAGAATTTTTTATTTACTCTTCTCTTCATCGCATTTGAATATTGAAATTATAATATCAAATGACAAGCTAAATTGTAAAGAATATTCTGAAAATTATTATTTTAGCTTTGCCTAACTCTCAAGAACTCATACATGAGGCTGTTTTTGAAGCTTATATAGACAAAAAAAAGCCCTTAACTAATGTTAAGGGCTTTTGAACTGTATACTACAGTTTTACAACGTTTTCTGCTTGTGGTCCACGGTTGCCTTGAGTCACGTTGAATTGAACGCGTTGGCCCTCGTCTAGTGATTTGAAGCCGTCGCCTTGAATTGCGGAGAAATGTACGAATACGTCATTTCCGCCTTCAACTTCGATAAAGCCAAATCCTTTTTCTGCGTTAAACCATTTTACTGTTCCTGTTTCCATAATGTATAGCCTCCAAAAGTTTATTTAACATGTTTTTTTTCGTTATAAACTAAAAATCACACATTGAGAAAGGTACCATCCGACAAATGATCACCCTTTTCAACACGTGAGTTCAGGTTTGATTTGCTTATAAACGTAGTATAGCACACTCATCTGCATAACACAAACAATCATTTGGGCTTTTTTAAACTTATTTCTTCGAAAGCTTCAAATCCTATGTAGCATCAGCAAACATTCACAATTTTCTATTAGTCCTGCGTTTTTTTTAACTACAATTGCGCATCTTAATTAGTAATTAAATGACCAGAACATCTCAGAATAGAGGGATTTCTTTGCGATTGGTACACATCTTCGTTATTTGTGTCCTTATTATCAGCAGCACTAATTCTGTTCATTCAGAAGAAAAAATAGATAAAAGTACTGAACCGCCTCAAATGAACTTCTCAGTTATGAGTGACATTCATATTCAGGAAACTGATAAGATCGCCCAAATCCATTTCCTCAAAGCTCTTCGTGATCATCGCATAATTAATCCTAACAGCTCTAGCTTGATTATTAATGGAGACTTAACGGATGGTAAAGCAAAGGATTACAAGTTACTTGAACGATTATTAAAAAAAGTTCCTCATCCACCCGTACTAGCTGCCATTGGCAACCATGAATATTATCAAATGTGGAAGTATGAAAATTCCACCCTGCAACCTAACTCGAATTGGACGAGTCGTAAAGCTAAAGAACTTTTTCAATCTCATTTTGGGTATGAAAAACCTTACCACCATCAATGGATGAGTGGTTATCACTTTATATTTTTGGGCAGTGAACATTATCGAGACCTTGACGAATCCGTTCTAGAAGATGCCTTTTTAAGTCAAAATCAATTGAACTGGTTGGCGAAACGTTTAGAAGAAAAACCAACTGCTTCCTCCACCAAATCTCAAAAACCGATTTTTGTCTTTCTTCATCAACCACTTGCTCATTCATTAGAAGGAAGTGAATACAGTCGTGGAGTCATTCAAMACAAAGAATTACGCCAATTACTGCGAAAATACCCTAATGTCATTTTATTTTCGAGCCACACTCATTTCGATTTGGAAGACACAAAGCAATTATTATTTGATGATTTTTTTATAGTAGGAACCGGCTCCATCCGGAAAGTTAGAGACAAAAAATCCCATCCCGTTTTCAAAAGTGAAAGCTTAGTCGTGGACATTTATTTGAATCGGATTGTCATAAAAAAGAGAGAGCATATTTCTAAACGATGGATCTATCCGCATGAAGTCATTTATTTTTAAGTAAGCTTGAAAAAAAACACCATATAAAAAATATACGGTGCCTTGTTTGTGCGTAAAGATAGGCATGAAAGGTGAATCAATTAATACTACTCACACTTTCACTCGTGCTATTACTCAACCCAAAAAAAGCTTTTGCATGACGTTCATCAAGCTTCATTTGTTCAACTAACAGCTCAAGATTAGAAAACTTAATTTCGTCACGCAGAAAACTAAGAAACGATAAAGATACCTGCTTGCCGTATAAATTACCAGAAAAGTTGATCAAATAGGCTTCCACTAAATACGTTTCTCCCTCAACAGTTGGACGGTAACCAGCACTTATAAGTACTTTCCATTGTTCATTAACATGATTATCAATCTCTACAATCCCTAAGTAGATGCCTGGTTTAGGAAAAACATAGTCATCTATTGCTCCGCCTAGATTTATGGTTGGAAAGCCAAGTGTCCTTCCTAACGCTTCCCCATGAATAACGTGTCCAGTTACAGAGTAAGGTCTACCAAGTAGCTTCTGGGCAGCTTCCACCTCCCCATTTTTAACAAACGACCGAATAGTAGTACTGCAAATCAGTTCATTGCCTTCTTTTAATAGTGGAATCACAGTAACAGGAATGCCTATTTGCTCACATAGTTTAATTAAATGATTTGTATCTGATTCTCTTGCCTTGCCAAAGTGAAAACCTTCTCCGACCACAATCCTTTTAATGTTCAATCTGCATAGGTGCTCCAAAACAAACTCTTCAGCTGAGATTTGAGCATAATCATAGGTGAAATGAATGTTGTAAAACCTCTTCACACCTAGGCTCTCTAATAGGGTCATTTTATGCTTTAATGGTGTAAGTGACTTATTATAATCTGGGTCTTTCTTCAAAATCCAATGAGGATGATCAGAAAAACACATCACTGCTAAAGCTTCATTACTATTTTCACGTGCAATTTGTAGCAGTTGCTGATGACCTCTATGCACGCCATCAAACTTCCCAATTGCTAATACTATGGGAGTTGAATCTACTGGAGGTTTTGAGGTAATATCGATGAACTCCATTCTATCCCTTCTTTTGCTCATGTATTTTGATAAGCGATTGCATTATGAATTAGAATTCACAAAAAAATAGGCCGATACCTTCAAACGTTCAATAACTGATTGTCGAAGCAGTTCGGAGTCCACCGTTTCCTCTAGTGCACGGCTCATACAAGACAACCATGCATCAGCATGATCTATCGTAATATTGAATGGCATATGACGTGCCCTCATTCTAGGATGGCCAAACTCCGCTGTAAATAGATCTGGTCCTCCAAAAAACTGACTTAAAAACATTTCTTGTTTATTCATAACGGAAGAAATCTCCTTTGGAAATAACGGTGCTAATAGTGGATCTTTCAACACCTTTGGATAAAAGGCTTCTACTATTTTACGAATTTCTTGCTGCCCGCCAAGCTCTTCAAACATTGTCATGAATACACCCTCCACACTCAATAATTATATATATTATACACTTTTGTTTAAAATGTATAGTGTTTTGGACACACTTATTTTGAATTTCTTTATTTCAACTATTTCTTGAACATTTCATATTTTACTTAATTTCAATTCAATCCGTATGTTATATTAGTCACAACTAATTCAATGAGGTGAAACCGTGAGAACTAAAAGTTTATTCGTACTCATTATTACGGTACTAATTCTATCCGCTTGCAGTACAAACAAAGAAGAGACACATGCTGAGCCACACGAGTCGCACTCAACTAGTGATTTGCAAGAGAAAACAGCATCAGCAGATGTTTTGCCAACCTTCTTGGATGCTCAGCCGGAACAAATCCGTATCGTGTACCAAATTGCAGGACAAGCTACCGACTTATTGCAATGGATCCCTTGCTATTGTGGATGCGGTGAAAGTGTAGGTCATAAAAGCAATCTGAACTGTTTTATTAAAGAAGTTAATGAAGACGGTTCTATTCTTTGGGACGACCACGGCACCAGGTGCGGTGTATGCTTAGAGATTGCAGTTACTTCTGCCAAGATGAAATCAGAAGGCAAGTCAGATAAAGAAATACGGAACTTCATCGATGAAACATACAAAACTGGCTACGGTAAATCCACAGACACACCAATGCCGGCATAAGTTATAAAAAAAACCACACTTACTCTCTTCGAGTAAATGTGGTTTTTTTTATAATCTGTGGCAACCAGAACAACCCGAAGCTACTAGGCACGGGAGTAATCTTGATGCTGGTTGTCCAATTTGCTACTATACCTAGATGTTAGACTTTTTGGAGATTTTAATGACGAAATCACAATAATTATTTATTATAAAAAGTATACTTCTTCCGGAGAACACTCTTTGCTTAAACCCGGAACCAGATAAGGGGTGAAATAAGTGAACAAAAAACAGCTGCAGAGTGTACAAACGAAAAAAAAGGTAGCTGACGCCGCGAGAGCTTTATTCGCTCAAAAAGGATATGCTGCCACTTCTATTGAAGATATCGTAGCTGCTACTGGTAGCAGTAAAGGAAATATCTATTACCACTTCCAAAGTAAAGAAGGACTATTTCTGTATATATTGGATGAATGGGATGAGGAATGGACGCAACAATGGGGCGAGCGAGAGCAGCTGTATACGACTGTAGAAGAAAAACTGTATGGGTATGCGGAGCATCTTGTTGCCAATGACCTAAATCATCCGTTAACCAAAGCTATGGATGAGTTCTTATCCAGTGAGAGGGAAAACAGTCGGGTTCAAGATGCCATTGCCAGTTATATTTCTGAACATATTCAATTCAACCAGCAGATCCTGCAAGAGGCTATGAACTCGGGGGAATTGAAACCAGACGATGCCTGGACTCTCGGCTATATTCTGGAAGGGCTTGTAATGGGGCTTGGCGAGATGTCGAAGCGTTCCCCTAGCAAAGAAACCTTGACTATCTTTCGCAAAGCGATCTACGTGTTTCTTCATGGAGCTGCAGTTTCAAAGTAAAATAAATGACCCGCAAGAGAGTCACTTTTTTTCTAAGTGTTCTTCATGCGGGTCACTATTTTATTAGCCTCGCTCTACTTCATAATACTCTTTAAGATTTCGGTTCACTTTTGCTATCATAACGAGTGCTCCATTCATTCAGCACCGTATCGCGCTTTTTAGCCGCATCTTGCAAGTCATATTTAATCAATTGTTCGATCGGGTTTTTAGTATAACCTTCTACATTGAAATTAGACATAAATTCTACCGCGAGTGTCCCTGATGTGCGATAATGCTTCGAGTTGATGCGGCACCCGATTAATATAATTTCACCATCGAAAATATTGCGGTTTTTGTATCCAATCAGCATATTTAGCGTGTAAACAGAAGTGACTAATACCGTTAATTGCTTCTTCAGCACCAGCGAATCGATCATCTGCAGCGTTGTAGTGCCGTCATCGATCACAACGACGTCTTTATCTTTAACAAGCGAAGCTGCCATTCGGCCAATTCTACGTTTCTCTTCAGTCTGCAGCACCTCGCGCCGAACATGAACAGGCTCTTACCGCTCCAAGTAGATTTTGATGGCTCCACCGTACACCCGCTTGAGCTTATTCTCGTTCTCAAGCTCCTCCAAATACCATCGAATCGACTCTGAAGATACATCTAGCTCCTTCACAAGCTCCGGCTTTCGAACTTTCCCCTTTAGCTGAAGCATATCAATGATGACTCGCTTTCGTTCTTCTCCGACGAGAGACATTGCTATTCCCCCCGTTTCACCACTTCGATCAGTCTCTCCATATCTGAGGACTGCACATCACCAATGCTGCCGATACGGAATGTAGGCTCTGTCGTTAGCTTGCCGGGATATAGAACAAAGCCGTCCTCCTTCAAGCGATGGTAAAACTGTTCAAAGGAGAAAGAAGCGTCCGGATAACGAAAAGCTGTAATGATCGGTGATTGCAATTCTGCAGGAAGCAAAGCTGAGAATCCCGCAGCTTCCATACCTTGGGTTAATAGCTTTTGACTATGGCTGTAGCGGTCATGGCGAGCAGCAATTCCACCTTCAAGTTCAAGCTCGCGCAGCGCTTGGTCAAAAGCTCTCACGACATGAGTAGGAGAGGTAAATCGCCATTTACTATTTGAGTGTTCCATCATATTCCACTGGTCGTACAAATCCAGCGATAATGATCGAGCATTTCCTTTACACTTCGCAATAACATCTCGGCGGGCAATGACGAAGCCGAAGCCCGGTACGCCTTGGATGCATTTATTGCTGCTGCTCACAAGAAAATCGATGCCTAGCTTACTCATATCGAACGGAATCCCTCCGAAGCTKCTCATCGCATCAACGATAAAGACAACTCCTTGTCGCCTCACCGCATCAGCAATTGCCGGAAGAGGATTAAGTATACCTGTCGTCGTTTCACAATGAACGACTGCTGCATGAGTAATAGTGGGATCATCGATCAGTGCCTGCTCAAACAGCTTCGGATCAACTGCGCTGCGCTCATCAAAGCGTATAACCGTCACAGGAATACCAAGCACCTTAGCTATCTGTACGATCCGCTCGCCATAGGCTCCATTAACCGCGACAGCGAGTTTGCCCCCCTCCTTCGGCAGCGCTGTTCCAATTGTCGCCTCCACACTGAAGGTACCGCTGCCCTGCATGAGCACTGCTGTAAAGTCATCCGCCTGTGTTGGTACTGCCAGCAGTACCAGCCTTTCGCGAATCGAAGCGACCAGTTCATTGTACTCCTTATCCCAAGTGCACCAGTCTTTCAGCATAGCTTCCTTTACAGTGCGAGTCGTTGTCAAAGGTCCTGGTGTGAGCAGTAAATAGGGATTTCCGTTACTTCTCGATTCTATTGTTGTCATGGCTTTTCTCCTACTTTCATAAGGTCATTAATATGATTGATAACGCCGTCCAGCTCGCCGATTTCCCTAATAATGAAGTGAGCTCCTGCATTCGTGAGCCGTTCGAAGACCTCTACGTACATCCGTTCCTTATCCGCAGATGAGAATGCCCCTGCCTCCGCTTGCGTGAGTCCGATTTCATTGCCTTCGAAAATAACGCCTACCGACCAAACTCCCGCATTTCGTCCTTCGCGCATATCTGCTTCCGTATCTCCGCATTTTTTCACAATTGTGCTCATATCTTTGTTGCCTATGTTGTTTTTCCGCAGCCGCTTGGGCCGAGCAGACAAGTGAATTTTCCTTTTGGAATATGAACGCTGACATCGCCAAGCGCTTGAAAGTTGGCAAAATTTTTACGAATGCCGTTGATCACTAATCCCTCATTTATCATTCTCATTCTCTTTTTTAGCTTCGAGATGATAGGGAATGTCATCTTGATAAGGGCTTGATACAACATCCTTTTGACTTGGTTTTAGTTTAGAATACTTTTGTTAACATAGCATCAAACACAAGTAAAGGTTGTGTGTTTTATTGTGTTCAGTTTGTTTGTTATTGTTTTTGACTGGAAGTCCCTTTAATAAGCGGCCCAGATAATATCTTGCTACACGTAGAACACTCGATTGACATGTAAAAAGCCCTGAAATCCGATGGATTTCAGGGCTTCTTTGTCTCTCATTGACATTGTCTTAACATCAATCCCAACAGCGATTTAGCTGCTCCAATAGAACCCGCCTCATTGCCTAACTTCGCAGCTCTCAAGATAATGTCCCTCTTAGAGCTTCAACCACAGTCTCTCCCCTCTTCTCTACATACCCTCTATGATTTTTGTCTCTATATTTCTTGTAATAAAGTTAAATGTGAAAACCACTACTGTGTTATCTTGTTCAATATGTAGCTTTGCTTTTGTAGAAGATCCACTTCTAGGATAACTATCGATAGAGTATATAGATGATAATGTACCATAAGGTGCTACTGCAAACTGATATTCTCCTTTAAATGGGAAAACACAGCTTAACATATACATACCATCTCCAACACTATACATTCGAGTAACCTCACTGTTTGAATCATGATTGATTGCACCTAAATGATGCTGAAAACTACCAATTAGAATGACTCTCGATGGTAGCTTTACACCTGTTAACGGATCATAGTTATGATCTGCTCCAAACTTATTGATCAACGGAGGGTTTCCYGCTCTTTCCCTTAAATTGTTCTCCGACGCCCAAATCTGTTTAATTGTATCTTCTTGCCCAAAGCCTAATAAACAAGATTCACTTGGCATATTCACTTTATAGCAGTTACTAAGCATTTCTAACCCTGTGTTGGTAGCCGATGGCATTTGGATTTGACAACTGCCCAGCGTTCTCTTAAAAGGCATCTGAAAATACGCATTAACATTGTTGATTGCTGTCCATTTGAAGGTATATTCCAAATATTTATTTCTGCTTTGTTCATCTTGCGAAGCAAACCATGTAATTTGGTCATACCCCCACCACTCTAACCATGCGCGTTTTTCATAAGGAATCTGGTCTTCTTCATCAAAAAATTTCCCGCCCCAGTTATCGAATTCCATGAGCATCGGCAACGTTTCAGCCGCCCAACCACTAGGGGTAACTCCCCCCTCATAGTAACCTTCACGCACTAGAGCAAGCTTCTCACCAGGTACGTCCAAAATAGGCATTCTAGAATAAGGCATGGAGTAAAAATCAAATAGCAGCTTTCCGTTAATATTGATACCGTGCGTATGTGCATCAAGCAGAACCATATGACGTCTTGCGTTTTTCTTTGCATAATTGCGTATCATATCAAATAAACGATAAGTCTTCTTAAAGCCTGCATCGTCTGCGGTATACAGATGGATTTGGCCCATATGTATAGCTTCGAATCCAGCATCAATATATCGAATGGCTCTGAAGTAAAACCACATCTGTGTTTCTATTTTATCAATATTAGGCATTGCACTTGTTCCATTTGAACCGTATCCGATTGGACTGTTGTCGAACAACATCTCGCCATATCGGAATGTTCGATCTTCATAAGTCAGATCAAAGGCATCAAATACCCATTTCGGAATATTGACCTTCTCTACATCAGTGA
>NZ_JBFUHJ010000197.1:0-9388 GCF_056402455.1 Paenibacillus sp. P4_A7
GAGCAGGGCAGAGCAACGACTTGATACATACTTGAATGTATACCCGCTTGAGGAGGGGATGAATCTGCTATTGATAGAGGTTTATGCAAGTCGAGGGAACAAGGAACTTATTTCTAGACATTATAAGAAGTTTGAGGCTGCTTATCGCAATGGCTTGGGATTGGAGCCGCCTATTGCGCTAACAAATCGAGTAGCGGCTTATTTGAAAGCAGCAGATTAAAGTATCATTCTTTTATATTCTTACTAAATATATGGTAAATTAATAAGTAAGAATAAAATGCTAGGAAGTCATGGCAAGAAGGAGTGACGCAATTGTTTGTAGAGCAGCGGCATCAGTTAATTATCAAGAAGCTTAATAGGGACAAATCAATCCGAGCTTCGGAGCTTATCGATGAGTTCGGTGTTTCGTTTGAAACGATAAGGCGAGACCTAGAATTTTTAGAAGGTGAAGGATATTTAAGACGGGTTCATGGCGGTGCGATTTTGAAGGAACCGGATTACAGTCGAGAAATTCCACTGCCAATACGTGACTCCATCTATTTGGAAGAGAAGATGCAATTATCTCAAATCGCGACCCGGTATGTTGCGGAAGGGATGTCCATCGCGCTTGATGTAAGTACAACTAACACGCATATTGCGAAAGCACTCAAGACTAAGTTTAATCGTCTGACTATCATAACGAACTCGTTGCCAATAATGAATGAATTAATCGATATGCCCGGGTATACGCTTATTATGATCGGCGGGATTATTCGACAGGAAGAGCAGAGTATTATCGGCGACTTAGCAGAAGAATTCGCATCCCGTTTTCATGCGGATATCTTTTTTATGAGTATGAGCGGTGTTACATTAGAAGAAGGCATTACTGATATTGCAATCGGAGAAGTACAAGTGAAAAAAATTATGCATGCAAATGCGAAATGCACGATTGCTCTTACCGATAGCAGTAAAATTGATCAAGTTTCCTTAATCAAAGTGTGTAGTTGCACGGAAGTTGAACGGTTTGTAACAGATTCTAAGGTTGATCGACAGATCGTTGAGAAATACAAACAGAACGGTATTGAAATCGTCTGCGAGTAAAGGGAATAATGGAAAGAGTTATCTCGTTCAAACGATCCTTAGTGTGATGCTAAGGGTCGTTTTTCTGTGTGTAAGGTTGTATTTGGTTTTTTTCTATTGTGTATATGTGTGTTTGTGTGTTATTGTGTTTTTGTAAATGTTGGAAGGGGTTGTTTTTAATATGATCGTAGTTGGCCTTGTTCTAGTCTTATGTTCGGGTTTGGCACATGCTGTATGGAATATGTTTGCAAAGCAAAGTACAGATAAGCCGGTGTTCCTATGGGTAATATATATTCCGGCAACCATACTATTGCTGCCAAATTTGATGTTTGAATTATCTGGTGCGCATTTTACACTGAACCAATGGTTAATGATCGGGTTATCGCTTTTGATGCAAGCCATTTATTCTATGCTGCTTGCTTATACCTACAAAGCGGGAGAACTATCGCAAGTTTATCCGATAATGCGAGGTACACCAACTTTGCTTATACCATTAGTCAGTGTCATCTTATTGGGAGAAAGCTTACCTCTATGGGGATGGTTAGGTATTAGTTTGATGCTAGCTGGGTTCGTCGTCATGGTCGGGCGGAGATCGGGAACAGAGCAAAATAATGCTTACTTAAAACCGGTATTGCTCGCGTTAAGCGTCGGACTGTGTATTACGACTTACTCTGTCGTTGACAAAGTAAACTTGCAATACATTTCACCACTTGCACTGCTTGAAGTGACGAATATTGGGTTTTTACTTGGTTTGACTCCTTCTGTTCTTCAATTTGATAGAGTAAAGCGTGTCATTAGAAATCATCGGAATATTATTTGGATTGGAGCAATATTATCGCCGGGCTCCTATCTGTTATTTTTGTTTGCGGCTAGAAATGCTAATCTGTCTACTATCGCGCCTATGCGTGAGGTAGGTATCGTGTTTGGTACACTGCTTGGACTCTTTGTATTGAAAGAGTCGCAAGGTGCCCGAAGAATAACGGCTTCAATCGTTGTAGTGACGGGTATCATTATGATTGCATCAGCAGGGCATTGATTGGTTTTTAGTATATGAAAAGCGTGACGCTCATCCAACGAGGAGCATCACGCTTTTTTTGTATAGCTTCTTATCGATTCGGTGCTGCTTATGTTAAGTAAATAGCAACATTCTCCGGTGTACGTCCCTCAGGCTCATGCTTAGGCTGCTCTGACAGCACCGTTCCATCCTCTAAGTGCAGCCAAGTATTGAAACTTCTTTCTCCTTCTTTCAAGGAAATGACCCTCGCTCCTGTTAGAAAAGGCCGATCCAAGTAAGCATTACGAGTAGTCCTCCCATAACAGAGACGGATGCCATGCCAATCGCCCCAGAAATCGTGACCATGGTCATGGCCAGCGAAGGTTCCCATGACATCACCCATCTCGATCATAGCTGCGAAGAAGCCGGAGTTCACCCAAGGCGCGCAGCAGAAAGGAGCATTACGTTCTCCGTAGCAGACACCGAAGTCCCATACATCGTTATATTCAGGAAGCGGTATGTGAAAAAAGGCGAGGGAGGGCAGTGGTGTTCCGCCATTGCTTCCGGTAAGACGATAGGATTCACGTGTGTACCAATCAATCTGATCACGGCGAATCCAGTCATAGTAGCCCATTCTGCTATACTCCAGCGGGGAGTAGCTGCCTGAATCCAAGAAATAGAGGGCAGCGGCCATTTCACGATCTTTCCCTTCAACAGTCAGGACAAAATTGCCTGAGCCGTGAATGCCAGGTGGATCGGGTTTCGCATAATTATGCGGGTAAGTCAACTGCAACGCATGCAGCTGCTCCCGCGTGACCGTTCCTTCCGTATCATGGTTGCCGAACACAGCAGCCCATGGAATGCCCAGGCTCTCAGGCACTGAACAAGCGCGGCGAAATGCGGCTACGGGGTTAGGATGACCGGCGGAAGCGATGACATCTCCTGTGTAGACGACCAGATCTGGCTGCTCATCTTTCAGAATACGGATCATCATAGCTTCCATCCTTTGTTCTTCCGCTTCATAGGAAGAAAATTCGGGATCTGTGAACTGCACGATTTTAAACGTCCCGTCTTCGCGAAACCGCAGAGACTTAACCATTTTGCGACTCTACTGAAGAATTAATTTTGTTATCGACAATTGTGATGCTCTTGGAGGCCCACGTGTCGTCTAGTAATCCATCTGGTATTTGTGCGTCCCATTGCTCAGACAACGTCAGACCTAACGCAAGTGCGGTAATTGCAGCTGTATCTGTTATGGTTACAGGAGCTGTTAGAAGTCCGCTATTAATTCCGGGGCCGATACATCCCCAGAAGACGTCACGGTCCATAGGATGGCCACTGCCATGACTATACTTGTTCTCACCGCCACCGCCATGGTCAGTAAGAAGTATAACTAAGCTGTCCTCCATAAGACCTAACTGCTCTAGTCGCTTCAGAACACTGCCGATTAGTTCGTCACATGTAGTTATCGCAGCTAAATACTCCGGACAATCATCTCCGTAGCCGTAACGGTGTCCAGAGCCATCCGGTTCATCCAGTTGTAGAAATAACAGACGAACGTCCTGATTCTCTTCAATGTATGCGAGAAGAGAAGTGACAAGCTCGGCATCTGGCAGAGAAACTTTATGTACGCCGAGATTATCTTCAATAATACCGGAGTTAATTGGACTCCAGCTGCTAAAAGAAGCAAGCTTTGCTTCAGGCTGTTGTTCTCTTACTAGTTTAAAGAGGGAAGGATAGGGAGATGAGCTCGGATAGGTTAGTGTTGCCGCCTTCTCATTATTTAAGCCATGCTTGTCAGGCTGCACTCCATGAAGCACAGATCCCCAACATTCTGCACTGATCGTCGGCATTTCTGCCTTCGCCTCGAAGGTATAGGCACCGCGTGGCAGCCAAGCGTCTAAATTCGGTGTTTCGGCTTGCTGTACGAAATTTCCGGCTCCATCAATTCCAAGAATAAATACCCGCTTTACAACCTTAGTTTGCTTCATCATTTTTCGCTCCCTCATATTAAATTTCTGYTGAAAGACGTTGCCGCCCATAAATAGGAAACGGTACGATCTGTTCACATTTTCAGCATACGAGTGCCCGCTAAAACCGTCAATATGCGAATCAATGCTCCGTGACAACTAGTCATTAACGTGATAAGGATATGTCATTATTCTAGTAGTTCGCTAGATTAGCGACCCACTATAATGAGAGACAGAGAACAGCAACATGAAAGGGTGAGCCTTATGACGGCGTTTGCATCAAACGATACATCCACTACTATGAGTAGCCGAATGCGAACATTCAAAAAAAAGATAAAGAAATACAGGGCTTTACTCATTATGATGGTCCCTGGGCTAGCGTACTTGATCTTGAACAATTATATTCCTATGTATGGAGTCATCCTTGCTTTCAAGGAGCTGAATTATGTGGACGGCATTTGGGGTAGTCCATGGGCCGGGATGTACAACTTTAAGTTTTTGTTTAGTTCTCCAGATGCTTTTCTGATCACGAGAAATACGATTATGTATAACGTATTTTTCATCGTGGTGAATACAAGTTTTGCGCTGCTTGCAGCACTGTTAGTCAACGAAATCAAAGATAAAGTTATCACTCGTTTTTACCAGAGCACGTTTTTGCTCCCGCATATTATTTCAATGGTAGTTGTCRCTTATCTGGTATACAGCTTTCTAAATACTGAGAGCGGACTTATCAATCGTCAGCTTGCCAAATGGTTCAGCACGGACTCCATCTCTTGGTACAATGAGCCAGATTACTGGCCTTATATTTTGGTTATTGTGAATGCATGGAAAAACGTTGGGTATTTGGCTATTATTTATTTTGCAGCCATTATCGGCATTGATAAGGAATATTACGAAGCGGCAACTATCGATGGTGCTAACAAATGGAAACAGATGACTCGAATTACTATTCCACTCATCTCGCCGATGATTATCATCATGACACTGCTAGCAATCAGTTCGATTATGCGTTCAGACTTCGGTTTATTCTACCAGGTACCGATGAACTCAGGACCGTTAATGCCTACTACTAATACCATCGATACATTTGTCTACCGTGCAATGATTGAGCGAGGGGACATTGGAATGTCGACTGCCGCTGGTATCTATCAATCTGTTGTCTGCTTCTTCTTGATTTTAGGAGCAAACCTCACGGTGCGGAGAATTAGCAAGGACGACGCATTATTCTAATAGATAAACATTCATAATGAGAGGAGGCATCAAGCAGATGCCGGTTACATCACGTTTACGATCTCCACTTATCCATCTGTTCTTTGTACTCTTCAGCATTGCATCACTATTCCCATTCATTCTAGTATTCATGGTCTCCATCTCAGATGAGAGCTCTATAGCCCATAACGGATACAGCTTATTTCCAAGCAAAATCAATTTTGCTTCCTATCAGTTTTTATTTAATGACTTTGGTCAGATTGCGAGATCTTATGGCGTAACCATCCTAGTAACTCTGATTGGAACAATTGTCAGTTTATTCATAACGGCACTCTTCGCATATCCGTTATCACGCAAAGACTTGCCTCTGCGCCGTTCGATGTCATTTCTTCTATTCTTCACCATGCTATTTAGTGGGGGGATGGTGCCTTGGTATATTACTTACGTGACAATGATCGGGCTCAAAAACACGCTGCTTGGTATGATCATTCCCAATCTATTATTGAGTGCTTTTAACGTGTTGTTGATGCGTAGTTTTTTTGCCAACACAATACCAGAATCTATCGTTGAGTCAGGTACAATCGACGGTGCGAGCGAGCTGACTATTTTCATGAAGCTAGTGGTGCCGCTGTCTGCTCCAATTATGGCGACTGTTGCCCTCTTCAATTTGCTAGCTTATTGGAATGACTGGTACAACTGTATGTTGTTTATCGATAAGCCAGAGTTGATGAATATCCAGTACTTAATGACCAAGACGTTAAATAATGTACAGTTTCTAATTATGAAGGCTGATACATCCAGTCAGGTAGGCGAGCTGCTTTCCAAAATGCCAACCGAAGGTGTTCGAATGGCACTCGCCATCATCGGGGTCGCGCCTCTCCTAATCGCGTATCCGTTCTTTCAAAAATTTTATATCAGCGGTATCACCAGCGGTGCGGTCAAAGGCTAATATTGCGCATCTAGGTTTCCGATAAAAACAAAGAGAAGAAGGGATTGGTTACGTTGAAGAAAAAGCTACAAACCGGATTAACCCTGATCATCGTTGCTATGCTAGTTCTGTCCGGATGTGCTCAGAACAAAACAGGAGGTTCCAACACTCCAAAAGAAGGCACGAATAATACACCATCCAATGAGACTGGTGATGCCGCAAGCCTCAAACCTTACAAAATTACACTAATTTATCCTGGTGCTGTGCCTAAAGATCTAAAGCTTGTGCAGGATGAAATGAGCAAATATTTAACAGAAAAAATCAACGCGACTATCGAATTGAAACCGATTGATTGGGGTTCCTGGACGGACAAGACGAACCTAATGAAAATTTCCGGAGAATCCTTTGATCTCCTGTTTACTGCCGGATGGTTTGGTTATGGATTAGATGTATCCAAAGGACAATTTGTAGAACTGACAGATCTCATCGCAAAACACGGCAAAGATATCCCTGCTATTTTAGGTGATGATTTTATGAAAGGCGCACAAATTAGCAACAAAACTTACGGCGTTCCTACCAAAAAGGAATTTGCACAAGCCTTTGGTTTCCTTCTAAATAAAGAGTTGGTAGATAAATACAAATTCAATACTGAAGGTATTAAAACGCTTGAAGAAATGGAAGAAATGTTTAAAGTAATTAAAGAGAAGGAACAAGGAATAGTACCCGTTGTTAGTAATAAATTTGCATTGACTTGGGGTGCTGCAAACTACGATAGCGGTATCATTTCACGCGATAGCAAAGAGTTGAAGGCTATTGATAATCTAGAAGATCCTAAATATGTCGATTTTCTTAAGCGTATGAGACAATGGAATCTTAATGGCTGGTTCGACAAAGATGTTATGACTTCAGATTCAAGCGGCCAATCTGAGAACATGATGAAAGCCGGCAAAGCTTTTGCAATAGGTTCATCATTGAAGCCGGGTAAAGACAAGGAAATGTCTGTGTCAATGGGATTGCCGCTCGTTCAAGTGGAAACAGCTCTGCCTTATACGACAACAGGCGAAGCAAATGGAGCAGTGCTAGCGATTTCTCGTACCTCCAAAGATCCTGAGAGAGCAATGATGTTCCTTAATATGCTTTACACGGATGCTAAGCTGCTTAACATGCTGGATTGGGGAATTGAAGGTACACATTATATTAAGAAATCAGAAAACGTTATCGATTATCCAGAAGGCGTAACAGCTGAGACGCAAGGCTACCCAAGTCCAGGCGGTTGGATGTTCGGAAATCAGTTCATATCATACTTGTGGGCAAATGAAGATCCTAACAAGTGGGAACAATACGAGGAATTCAATAAAAGCTCGGAACGCTCGATCGCTCTTGGTTTCACTTTCGATGAGTCTCCAGTCAAGGCGGAGAAGGCAGCGGTCGGCAACGTAGACAAAGAGTTCCAGATGGTTCTGTTCTCAGGTGCTATCGATGATGTGGAAGGAACGCTTGCGAAGTATAAAGCTAAGCGTAACGCTGCTGGATATAAGAAAATTTTGGAAGAACAGCAACGTCAGTTGGACGAATGGGCGAAAGTGAAAACGCAATAAGATACATTCAGGAGTTGGAGAGCAATTTTCCAACTCCTCCTTCCTTTTCAAATCCGGGATATGCCATAATAAAATATATAGAAGGTATACCGACATGAAGGAATAGGGGAAGAACTTCGATGAATCCTAAAAGCTCCTTACGTTTCAAATTAACAGTTGGCTTTATCACCATTACGTTTCCTCTAGTCTTTCTGCTGCTTTATAGTAATTACACGGCATCGAATTCCGTACGAGAACAGGCGGCGGAGTCCAACAAAAGCATGATCACCCTGTACGCTAACCAAATCCAGACCGCTCTTGGTATAGAAACCAATTTTCTATACGATTTGGCTTCCGCCGATTCGGATATTTTGTCATTAAATAAGTTGGTCTACAACTCTAATGAGTATACTTTGACCAGAATGCGCATATTGAACAGCTTAGGCCGATATAATCGGTTTGATAGCACCGTTGATATTCAGTTTGCTTATTCTAAACCACACCGTGATCTCATACATACCAATATCAAGACAGCCTCCTACGATGAAAATCTGGCCATTAAGCAGTGTATTCAGGACTTGCTTGACACAGTAAAGCCTGGCAGCCCATTATTTTCGGGGTGGATGATGGTTAGCTCTGGAAATATACATGGCTTAGTACGTATTGTGGATGCGGGCGTAGGTGTATACTTGGGAGCATGGGTTCGCCTTGAAAAGCTGATGATTCCTCTAGAGCTGATTCAGCTCGGCAGAGATGGATTTGCTGCTCTCGCTGATAGTGAGGGGAAACTGATCACCGGCAGCTTCGATGTTGGCGGTTTCGCCGATCCTCCTCTTATTGACTCCTACGAGAAATACCAGAGGATTATGGGAGAGAAAGATACCTACATTGTCGTCAGTAATCCAATTATCTCAACAGATGTTACGCTGGCTGCGTTCATTCCGGAAGAGCGAATGCTTCATAATCTTGCTCGTTTTCGTATGATTATTGCTTGGATTCCGGTATTTGCCGTTGTGCTGCTCTCTCTGTATTTGATTTATCTTAACGGTATTATTCTCAGGCCGATGAATGAATTACTTAAGGGCATGCGTACACTTAAAAGAGGTGACTGGGCATATAGGCTGAGCAATTCTCCCTCTAGAGAGTTTTATATGGTCAATGAAACCTTCAATGACATGGCGAATCAAATTCAAAAGCTGAAAATTAACGTTTATGAAGAAAATATTCGAGCCCATAAAGCGGAGCTTAAGCATTTACAGTTGCAAATTAATCCACATTTCCTACTCAACAGTATTAATGTGGTCTATAACCTTGCTCAGCTCAAAAATTATCCGGTAATTAAAGCGATGTGCCTTAATCTAGTGAAATACTTTCGCTTTACGACCAAAACGAGCCAGCAATTCGTTACTCTCTCTGAAGAGATGGAACATATGGACAGTTATTTGCGTATTCAGCAGCTCCGCTTTCCCGAGAGGATAACCTATCGGTTTGTGATGGATGAGGACTCAAAGCAGGTTCAGATTCCTCCCTTGATCGTGCAGCCTTTTATCGAGAATGCGATCAAATATGGATTTGACTTCATGGATGAGCCCTTTCATATTGAGATTCATGCCATAATAGATACCGATCAAAATCGTTGCCGCATTAGGAT
>NZ_JBFUHJ010000198.1:0-9375 GCF_056402455.1 Paenibacillus sp. P4_A7
GATCCGATGTCGGCAATCCGCGACCCTGTTGTTACATAGTCTGCAATAAGCTGCAGACGTCTAGATAATTTCACCATTATACAACCCACACYATCCATTTTTTTCGCATGGTGAAGAGGAGAACTCCACCAATGCCGATTTTGATGAGCAGCTGCAGCTGCAACCCTAACGCTCCATTAACTTCATCAATAAACATCATATAATAACATTCTGGCATAAACCATACAAGCGAACCTATAAGAAACAGAACTGCAGAGACTGGCTTAGACCAGCGATTAACAAACCAACTACTCCAGCCAAACAAACAAGCAATCGGAAGCCAGTAAATTTGAATCTCATACCAATTGGGATCAGGCTTATACTGCGATAGTACCAAAGCATACACAAGAATAGCAGCAATCCACCCACAAAGATGCAAAATATGTATCCTAGCAGCTATTCCATAGATAACCCAGAACAACGAACAAAATGCCAACAGTGCCGTTTTCCAGCCCCACTGGTTGAGTCCGTGCAAATTTAACATATACAATCCGCCGCCTAGCAGAAGAAGCATCCCGATACTTATTAGAGTGAGACCTAGTACTTCATTTCGCTCTCGCTGACGCCCGCCAATCCATAAAAAAACAGTCACTGCCCCTGCTACAACAGCCATTTGCAATAACGGATGAAAACCGTTAAAATAAAGCACAACAAAGGAAATTAAGGTAAAAGTTCCAAATGTAAGCAGCCACTGCAAGCCAGTTGCGCGTTGTATAGCATCAAAAGCTTTTCCAACCGAATTGTACTGCGTACCAGTGTCTCTAACCGTTTCCTGATCTGCATATAAGTTCAATAAAAAATCGCAATACTGATCGGGAAGCAGTCTGCTTCTTCGCCAATGATCTATTTCTCTTACGATAATTTGCCGTCGGTCCTGATCCATGAAAGTTCGCTGTCCTTTCGGTCTCGACTTTGATCAAACAACTTATAAATACTGAGAAAAAAGACCTCGCTGCACGAGCAGAAAGGTCATAGGTTTAACGATTATGATCTATTCAAGGAAATCCTTCAAACGTTTGCTGCGGCTAGGATGACGAAGCTTACGAAGTGCTTTAGCTTCGATCTGACGAATACGCTCACGTGTAACGCCAAACACTTTGCCAACTTCTTCAAGCGTTCTTGTACGGCCATCATCAAGACCAAAACGCAGACGAAGTACATTTTCTTCACGTTCAGTCAATGTATCCAGAACATCCTCAAGCTGCTCTTTCAAAAGCTCATATGCCGCTGCGTCAGCAGGAGCAAGCGCCTCTTGATCCTCGATGAAATCACCAAGGTGAGAATCGTCTTCTTCACCGATAGGCGTCTCAAGCGATACAGGCTCTTGAGCTATTTTCATAATCTCACGAACCTTCTCCGTGCTAAGCTCCATCTCTGCAGCAATTTCTTCAGGTGTTGGTTCACGTCCAAGTTCTTGCAGTAATTGCCGAGATACGCGGATCAATTTATTAATGGTTTCAACCATGTGAACAGGAATACGAATCGTACGTGCTTGGTCAGCTATCGCACGAGTAATCGCTTGACGAATCCACCATGTTGCATACGTACTGAACTTGAATCCTTTAAGATGGTCGAATTTCTCAACCGCTTTAATCAGACCCATATTACCCTCTTGTATTAAGTCAAGGAACAACATTCCTCTACCTACATACCGCTTTGCGATACTGACTACAAGACGTAGGTTAGCTTCAGCAAGTCTTCGCTTTGCTTCTTCATCGCCATTTTCGATCCGCTGTGCAAGCTCGATTTCATCATCCGCCGAAAGAAGTGGAACACGCCCAATTTCCTTCAAGTACATCCGTACTGGATCATTAATCTTAATACCTGGCGGCAACGCTAGATCGTCATCGAAATTGAATTCATCCGGTTCCCGCTGTTCCCGCTCATCACCTGTAGCAGCGAGTGGATTATGCTCATCGTTTTCGTTCAGTACCTCAATACCAAAATCATCGAGTTGTTCGAAAAATTCATCAATTTGTTCTGGATCTTGATCAAAAGGAGACAGTTTCTCCATTATTTCTTTATAAGTCAAGGAAGACCTCTTCTTGCCTTGCTCGATTAATTGATCTTTTACATGATCCAGTTTTTGTTCGGTATCTAGTTCAGTATGCTGATCATTCGCCATATTCCGACTCCCTCCTCCCTAGAAACGATTCTCCGTCAACCTTTAAGCTGTCTCTCTAGGGTTATAATCTCACTTGCAATTTGTGCTGCTTTCAAAAAATCACCGATACGCTCAGCACGTATCATTTCTTCTTTTTTTCGCTCGATATCCCGAAATTGCGGAACCTTTATAATATCCTGGATATAAGAGTCCATTGTTGTCTCATCGAACGGAAAGTCACCGTCCATCATCAGGATGGATGCAGCCGTGCGCTCTAGACGATCGTCATGCAATGTTGCAATAAAACGGCTGGCATCAGGATCATAGCCCTGTGCGTAGTAAGCGTATAAATAAGCAGCAAGTGCTGCGTGATCCTCAACATTAAACGCATCACCGATTTGCCCATGAACCGCTTGTGCAACTCCACTGTCACGCATCATGACATGCAGCAATCTTCGTTCCGCATGGGTGTATGCAGGCTGTAGTGTCGGCGGTCCGGACGTACGGCGCTTTTCATTCCTACCATTATTCCACGAATTGTCGTTATTATCCCCTTGCGGTTTCTTTTTTTGCAGCTCTATCCGTATTTCATGACAGTCCTGCTTCAAGGCATCAAGTGAAATTTCAAACTCTCGTGATAATTCTTTTAAGTAGACTTCGCGTTCTGTTGATGAATCTAKATCTGCTACAATTTGTACAGCTTCCAGTAAATAATTTTTTCTACCTTCTTCTTTTAGCAGTATATGGTTTTTCCTTAAATATATAAGCTTAAATTTTGTAACTGAAACTGGCTGGTCCATCGTTTCTCGCAAGAAAGCTTCGGGGCCATATTCGCTTATATAATCATCGGGATCCTTGCCCTTAGGAAGCATAGCTACCATTACTTTAAGGCCTGCGCTCTCCAGCATCGGAATTGACTTCGAAGCTGCTGCTTGTCCAGCGTCATCACCATCAAAGCAAACGATAACTTCCTCGGCCTGTCGTCTAAGCATGGCGCAATGTTCATCCGTCAACGCTGTACCCATGGTGGCTACACCGTTTTTGACACCTGCACTCCATGATTTGATGACATCCATATACCCTTCAAATAAAACGACCTGCTTGCTCTTACGGATAGCCGGCCGTGCGAAATGCAAGTTATATAAGGTTCTGCTCTTCGTAAATAACATCGTTTCCGAGGTGTTCAAGTATTTCGGCTGTCCTTCGCCTATAATGCGACCCGCAAACGCGGTAGCTTTGCCGTCTCGATCCCAAATCGGAAACATGATGCGATTACGAAACCGATCCACATACCCGCTCCCGTCCGTTTTAGCCGATAATAATCCGCCTTTCTCCATTAGTGCCAGATCAAATCCGCGATTTGTCAAGAATCGAACCAACAAGTCCCAGTCATCAGGAACATAGCCTAGCATAAAATGGTCGATGAGCTTATCACTAAGTCCACGTTCCCTCAAATACTGCTTTGCTTCTTGCCCTTGCTTCGTGTTGTTTAACACGTGGTGATAGAACTTGACGGTCAACTCATGCGCTTCAATAATCTTGGAACGATCTGCGTCTTGAGGAGTGGACTTAGTCCCATCAGAAGAGGTCCAAGTAACTGGCATCCCTGCATCCTCAGCAAGCAATCGCACGGCCTCCGGAAATGAATAACCTTCCATCTCCTCTACAAACCGTATAACGTTGCCGCCTTTGCCGCATCCGTAACAATGGTAAATTTGGAGCTCCGGCGTAACCGTAAACGAGGGGGTCTTCTCCGAATGGAACGGACATAACCCCTTCATATATTTGCCGTGCTTCGTGAGATGAACATATTTCCCGACCGTCTCAACGATGTCATGATGCTTCCGTACAGCATCAATAACCTCTTCCGGTATTTTATTACCGTATGTCATCGTTCATCACCTTCATCCTAAGTAACACGTAAATAGTATTCGCTATACGTCATGGTTCTCCTGCTCAATTCGCAAAACTTTTGTCAGCTTTTGTTGAAATCGATCACGATCTTCATTTTTCATTGCTTTCGGACCCTTTGTTTTACCGCCACTTCGACGCCTTTTCGCAAGCTCATGTCGACGTTCCATCAAATAATCAATATTGTCATTTGTATACTGCTCTCCTCGCGGAGATAAAACGACAGCACTTTTACCAATGGCTATACAGGCTAATCCAAAATCTTGAGTGACAACAATGTCACCTGCCTTAATATGATTAACAATATACATATCAACCGATTGATCGCTGATATCTACTTGAACAACTTCGATACCTGCTTGCTGCTCAAGCCGATGGTCATGAGAGGCAACCATCAGCACAGGTACCGAAAATTGTCGTGCCGTTTCAACAATTTCCGATTTAACCGGACAAGCATCAGCATCTACAACAATTGTTGGTTGATTAGATCTAATATTAAATCACCGCTCAATTTAAATTTCTTATACTGTATTATTATATACGGCAAAAGTATAAAAAATCCTGCCTCATGCCATTATGACATACGTACATATTCCATAATTAAGCTTGCCGTCTCTTCAACAGCTCGATGCGATACGTCGATAACAACACAATCAAGCTTTTTCATAATCGTTTCAGCATAAAGGAGCTCTTTCTCTATACGATCTGTAGTTGCATAGGATGCATTATTCGGCAATCCAAGCGCCTTCAGTCTTTCCTTACGTATGATATTCAAATAAGGAACTCCAATTGTTAACCCGATTATTTTTCTCTTTGAGAGCTTAAACAATTCATCGGGCGGCTTCAATTCTGGTACGAGCGGAACATTTGCCACCTTAAATTTCTGATGTGCCAAGTACATAGACAATGGCGTCTTCGATGTTCGGGATACACCCACGAGAACTATATCGGCTTTAAGCACCCCTGAAGTATCTCTCGCATCATCATACTTAACCGCAAACTCAACGGCCTCAACCTTACGGAAGTAGTCCTCATCAAGTACATGATTAAGTCCAGGCTCTTGACGTGATTTCCGTCCAGTCCTCGCTTCAAGCGTTTCGATAAAAGAGCCCAGCAAATCAATAGCAACAATCCCGCTTGAGTCGGCCAGCATCTTCATTGCATCCCGTAGATGCGGGATTACAAGCGTAAATAACACGATAGCGTCGTTTTGCTTCGCTTGCATCACTATACGCTGCAAACCTTCTACTTCAGTAATAAAGGGAGCTCTGCGAATTTCCGTATTAATTGGGTGAAATTGCGCGATCGCTGCTCGTACAACCAGTTCTCCTGTATCTCCTGCTGCATCGGATACGACATATACAACTACTTCTGGATTAATATTCGACATATACAATCAGCCTCCTGACTCTTGCCAATTACCATACCAGCTTCGAGAAATCAGCGATTTCAGCTATATCCTCAGCTATACCGGCTAGTGTAGCTAAACGATTAGCGCGTACCGCTTCATCAGGAGCCATAACCATAACATTTTCAAAATACGTATGAATAAACGGCTTTAAAGCAGATAACGTTTGTACTGCTTTTTCTATATTGCTAGTTGCAATCGCATCAGCAAATATAGGACGCTGCAGTTGCCATTGCTTATACAGTTCTGACTCCGCTTCTTCAGCGAAAAGGGAGGAATTCACAGCTGTTCCCTCTGCTTTCGATCCTAAATTACTTACACGATTAAATTGCTCCACAATCAATTTGAACTCTGCACGATCTTCCCCTGCAGCAAGCGCTTGAATAACTGTGGCACGCTCAATTGTAGTGCTTAAATCAGTAAATCCAGTTGCCATCACAGCATCCACTACATCATAGCGAACTCCTTGCTCAGACAATACGTTTTTAACTCGAAGCGCGAAGAAATCAGCTAAATCTTTACGAATTTCTGCGGCATCTTTCTTCAATCCGCGCTTTTCGTGAACAGATAACGCGAGATCATACAATTCATTCAATTGCAGTTTAAGCCCATGAGCTAGTATGATTTGTACAATTCCCGCTGCTTGTCTGCGAAGAGCATATGGGTCCTGAGAACCTGTCGGTATGATACCGATTGAGAAGCAGCCTACAATGGTATCCATTTTGTCGGCTAAGCTTACGATTGCTCCAGTCCATTCAGAAGGGGCGTGATCTCCCGCAAAGCGAGGTTGGTAATGTTCATTAACCGCTTTAGCTACCGTAACGCGCTCCCCTGCTTTTTGTGCATAATCTTCACCCATAATGCCTTGCAGCTCAGGAAATTCATAAACCATCTGTGATACCAAATCAAATTTGCAAATATCTGCTGCTCGGCTCACATCCTGTGCCATTTGTTTGTCGGCTTGCAGATGTTCACTAATTAAGTCAGCAGTGTTGCGAATACGTCTTACTTTATCAGCAACTGATCCCAGCTCTTCATGATAAACGATGTTCTCAAGCTTAGACAGCGCATAGTCAATCGTCAGCTTGTGATCCTCTTCATAAAAGAATTTAGCATCCGAAAGTCTGGCACGTAGAACTTTTTCATTACCTTTAGCAACGAGTTCAATTGATTTAAGATCGCCATTCCGTACCGTTACAAAGTAAGGCTGTAATTGACCATCATTATTAAACACAGGGAAATAACGTTGATGCTCGCGCATAGAAGTAATTAGCACCTCTTGCGGAATTTGCAAAAAGGCTGGATCGAATCCACCGAATAATACATTCGGATACTCGACAAGGAAAAGCACTTCCTCAAGCAAATCTTCCTTGATCGCAATTTCCCAGCTTTTATCCTTAGCAAGTTGATTAATTTGTGCAATAATCAGCTGTTCACGCTCACTTACATCGACAAGTACATGCTGCTCACGCAGTTTCTCAACATATTGCGATGGCTCAGATACAACTGTATCTGCTCCTAGAAAACGATGTCCTCGTGATATATTCCCAGTTTGCACACCCGTAATTTCGAACGGAATAATATCCTGACCAAAGAGCGCTACCAACCACCGAATCGGTCTTACAAAGCGAAGCTCATAGCTTCCCCAACGCATGTTTTTTGGAAAAGACATGGATGTTATAAGCGAGACGAGCCCTTCTGGCAATACAGCAGCAGTTTCCGCGCCAATACTGCTTTTTTTCGCATAAACATACTCCACACCTGCAAGCTCTTGGAAGTAGAGCTGTTCCRGCTCAACACCTTGACTGCGTGCAAATCCAAGAGCTGCCTTGCTCCAATTACCTTGATCATCCTGCGCTATTTTACGTGAAGGACCTTTGGCTTCTTCGTTCATATCTGACTGCTTCAGTGCCACTTCGCTGATCCTTAAAGCAATACGTCTAGGCGTTGCAAAAACATCAACTTTACCGTGTTCAATGCGAGAATCAGCAAGCCATTTCACCGTTTTTTCCTTAAGCTGATTCATGGCTCCTCTCACAAAGCGAGCGGGCACTTCTTCCAGACCAATCTCGAGCAAGAAATCTTTAGTCATGCTGCTCCACTCCTTTCTTAAGCATTGGGAATCCGAGACGTTCTCTTTCCTCGTAATAAGTCGAAGCGCATTGACGCGCAAGGTTTCTTACTCGAGTGATATATCCCGTTCTTTCAGTCACACTAATCGCACCGCGAGCATCGAGTAAATTGAACGTATGCGAACACTTCAATACGTAGTCATAACCTGGAAATACGAGATTGTTATTCAGTGTTTTGGTCGCTTCTTCCTCATACATATTAAATAAGGAGAACAGCATCGCTGAATCTGAAGTCTCAAATGTATATTTCGAATGCTCGAATTCAGGCTGCTTGAAGATGTCTCCGTATGTTACGCCCTCAACCCATTCCAAATCGAACACATTTTCTTTTTCTTGGATGTAAGACGCCAGTCTTTCCATTCCGTAAGTAATTTCAACGGCAACTGGATTAGCATCGATACCGCCCACTTGCTGGAAGTAAGTAAATTGCGTTATTTCCATACCATCAAGCCATACTTCCCAACCAAGGCCCCAAGCGCCAAGAGTAGGGGATTCCCAGTTATCCTCAACGAAACGAATATCATGGTCGTTTGCATCGATACCGAGCTGCTTTAAGCTTTCCAGATAAAGCTCTTGGATATTGTCTGGTGAAGGCTTTAACACAACTTGAAACTGATGATGCTGGTAAAGACGGTTCGGGTTCTCACCATAACGTCCATCAGCAGGACGACGAGAAGGCTCCACATAGGCAACATTCCAAGGCTCTGGACCGATCGATCGCAAAAAAGTCATCGGGTTCATAGTCCCCGCACCTTTCTCCACATCGTACGGCTGGACTAGGATACAATTTTGTTCTGCCCAGAACCTTTGCAACGTCAAAATCATATTTTGAAAATTCATCACAAAATCTCTCCTTCTACCTCATTTTTCTATCCGTTATTCCATATTTTTTCTGGATCAGCTAAGCGTTGACACAAGCGTAAACGGCTGATGCCGTACTTGCGGCAAAAGCGTTCGTTTCTCTAAGATATACAAGCCTATTTATAAGTGAAAACTTATAAAGCCTTATATACACAAAAAACTCCCGTCTCTACGCCTGCTGCCAGACGTAGGGACGAGAGTTGTTATCCCGCGGTTCCACCCTACTTGGTTTACTCATTATGAGAAAACCCTCTTTGATTTATACGACTCCGGAGTGCCTATTCATCGAATCTGTCCATCCAGGCTTTCACTGTTCCCGGATCGCTATACTTGTCGACATATCACGATTACTTTCTCCATCTTAGCCCAATATTCATAATATCTTATTGTATGTTATACCAAACCATTTGTCAAACCATCAAATAAAATATTTTTGATTTACCTTTAAAGAAGCCYATCCAGCTGATCAAGAAAGTTTCGCGATTTCAGCTGTAACCCTATATGTGTATCCATAAGATTACGCATGCAAATTTTAAGCTCTGCTTTCGTCTCTGGCTTCACTTGTATTGATCCAAGTCTACGCATATCCATTCTTCTAAAAAGCTTTAAAAGACGATAGGCCCCATCTCCAAGCGCAATCGCTCCTGGATCCTTACTCGTACATCTCGAACATAAAATTCCACCTGCATGCGGTGAAAGCTTAAATGGCCCAACAACATTACCACAGTTCAYGCATTCATCTAGCTCAGGCGCATAGCCAGAGAGATCTAATATGCGCATTTCATATAAATGCACGACGATCTGCGCATCTTTTCCCTCTTGCAGGGCTGCCAAACAAGCCTTCAGCTGTTCAAAATGAAAGCCTGTCGCTTCATCATCCTGCAAAGTGCGGTCCGTAAGTTCAACCGCATACGCAGCAT